>JAUXXN010000137.1 GCA_030684755.1 Hydrogenophaga sp. | reverse complement strand
TCTTTGGGTTGAATTTCAACCACATCGGCCAAGTAGCCAGCTACCCGCTCGGTACCGGTTTCACGAACACCGTAGAACTCGGGGATGGCATTGCTGGGCGTACGCAACAGCTCGGGGAACAAACCCAGCGATTCGCGCTTTTCCACCCAGGCAGTCTTAGACTCCGGGGCAAATGTGATCACCTCATTGTTGCGGCGTATGGTGGTACGCGGTGCGCCTGTGAGCGTATCCACTCGTTCCATTTGCTGCTCCCCATCGCACACGTGCCAAATGCGTGAGGCCGACATGGAAGCACCGGCCGACACCACCAAGGTACCCGTATAGGCACGCTGGCGTGAGGCTTCGTGCATGCGCATCAGCCATTCGTTCACACTGCGCGGCCCTGTGGTGGCAGAGGGTGTTGCAGTTTGCGCTTGCAGCGGGGTCCAGAAACCTACCACCAACGCCACCAGCGCAGCGGCACGCCAAGGCTGACTTGGGATGGAAGTGGGCCACCAGCGGGACATCGATCGCACGGGTGCCGTCAGAGCAACTCGCAAAGGCAATGCAAATGTCATGAGGTTCAGCGTCCGGTAGCGTCGTAAGTGGCATTGCGCAGAAAACCTGCGGGCATTTGCAGTGCAGACATAGCACCGTAATGACGGTGCTCGGCCATCAGCGCCTCAAGCTGAGCATCACGAATCAAAGGGCCTTGCGGCGTGTTCACCACCAAAGCGGAGGATTCTTGAGCCTCTAAAACAGGCATGCCGGGGTTCGCTCCGATCAAAGCCATCTGCGCGCCAGCGCCATTGGAACCGCCAGCACCCAATGGGTTCGTGCCAAGCACCGTCCAACTCACTGCCATCACCGCCGCCAGAGAGGCCAATCCTGCCACCAACTTCCAGTGGAACAAGGCATCGTTCGCCGCCGGTGCACGCACATGACCTGTCACTAGGATCGGGGCTTGGGGTAACACGGGAGCCACAGGCACAAGTTGGGGCCGCTGCGCTTCGGCTTGCAGCCGTGTATGGATGCCCACCAAAAAGGCCTGCGGCGACTGACTGGCCACAGCCGGTGCCGAAACGCGCAGAACGTCACCAATCACCTGGTAGCTATGCCAAGTCTCAAAGGTCTCGCTCTCAGCCACATATGCGGTCAGCAGTCGCTCGATCTCTGCGTCTTGTGCCTCACCATCAGCCAGCGCCGACAGGCTGCTCAAAGGATCAGGTTCCGGCAACGAAGATGCGTTGTGAATCGTTGGGTGTGCTGCAACCGAAGCAGAGCTCGGCAAGTCGGTTTGTTTCTGAGCGGCGTTCATGTTGACTTCCAAATATCTGATGCAGCGACTGCGGTTGCTTTTCAAGCCAACCCATTCTTACCATCGTTTCCCCGTCTGGCGTTCCAGCATAGGTTTGATGCGACTGGAGATTGCTTCGCGGGCCCGAAAAATCCGGGACCGCACCGTGCCGATGGGGCAATCAAGTGCCTGAGCAATCGCGTCGTAGCTCAGGCCCTCCACCTCCCGCAAGGTAATGGCCATGCGCAACTCTTCGGGCAGCGCATCCATGGCTGCATTCACAGCCTCGGCAATTTCCTTGCTGGCCAGCACCGCCTCGGGCGTCTCGGTATCGGCCACGTTGGAATTTAGTTCGCGTTCCGATGAGGAAGTTTCATCATCATCCGCCGATTTCATCTGCGACTGAAAAACCAACGGGTCGCGCTTCATTTCCATGAGCTGCTTTTTTGCGGTGTTCACCGCGATCCGGTAGAGCCAGGTGTAGAACTGCGCGTCGCCCCGGAACTGGGCCAGTGCGCGGTAAGCCCGGATAAAGGTTTCCTGCGCAATGTCTTGCACCAGGTCGCTATCTCGCACCATACGGCCAATCAGGCGTTCCACCCGGCGCTGGTACTTAATCACCAACAAGTCAAACGCCCGCGACTCTCCGGCGAGGGTTCGTTGAACCAACATGACATCGCTGTCGGGGGGTGGAGG
>JAUXXN010000113.1 GCA_030684755.1 Hydrogenophaga sp. | reverse complement strand
TGCCCACCACCAGCCAGGGCATGTGGGGGTGCGCCGCAAAGTGCGCCGCCATGGCGGCTGCCATGCGCTGACCAAGGTCACCCGGGGGCTGTGGCAGGCACAGCACGCCGTGGCGCAGGCGCAGGGCGCGAAAGAAACGGTGCCCGGTACCGGGCGCGCACCACAGCGTGAGCGGCCCGGTGCTGGCCGCGCGCAAGGTGGCCAGGGTTTGCAGGGCGAAACCGCGTTGCGCTCGGGCGGCACCGGCGGCGCCCAGCAGCGGTATGAGCCGCGTTTTGGCCAGGCCGGGCACGGGTGCCTTGGCCACCACGGCCACGGCGGCCGGGGCGCGCGGCGTGTAGCCGTAGCGCAAGGCCAGGGCGTGCGGGTCGGCCCCGGCGGCATAGGCCGCGCGCAGGCGCCACATGAGGCCGATGGTGCGCCACAGGCCGTGCTGGTCCCAGCGCCGCCCGGCGGTGGTGACGCGCTGCGCCACGCAAGCGGGCGGCGAACAGCGCTTGAGCCGGGCGCTGAGCTCAATGTCTTCCATGAGCGGCAGGGGCGCAAAACCGCCCAGCGCTTCAAACACGCGGCGGCGCACAAACAGGGCCTGGTCGCCCGTGGCGATGCCGCTGAGGCGTGAGCGCAGGTTCATGAACGCGGCCACCATGGGCAGCAAGGGGTGCACGCCGTCGATGCGCACGTCGAAGCGCCCCCAGGCAGCGCCTCGGGCCAATGCGGTTTCAATGAGCCGGTCGGCGTCGGGTGGCAGCTGTGTGTCGGCGTGCAGAAACAGCAACACGTCGGCCCCGGCCTGCGCGGCCGCCACCGCCCCTGCGTTCATTTGCGAGGCGCGCCCACGAGGAGCGACCCGCACGGCATCGCACAACGGCTGCGCCGTGGCACAGGTGCCGTCGGTGCTGCCGCCGTCCACCAGCACCACCCAGGCCCCGCGCGCGCGCAGCGGTGCCAGCGCCTGCAGCCGGGGCCGCAGGGCCGCGCCTTCGTTCAATACCGGCAACACCACGGCCAGCTTCATGGGCGCAGCGCCTCGTTCAACGCGTGCTGTTCGTGCAGAAGGCGCTCCACCACGCTGGGGCTGAGGTAGTGGTCTACCCGCTCGCGCACGTGGCGCACCAGCGCGGCTTGGCTGCGCTGGGCCGACCAGTCTTCGCCGTCGCCACCCTGTTGCGCGGCGGCCTGCGAGAGCACACGCCACTTGGCGCACCAGGTGAGCGACCACAGCGCCATGGCGCTGCGCAGCGGCACATGCCAGGCGGCAGCCGCTTCGGCGGCAGGCCCGGCGGCAGCGGCCCAGTCGCGGTAAAAGCTGGCCACTTCGTCAACGCTGAGCACGGCATGGGTGTCCGCGTCCCAGGTGGTCGAGGTGTAGAGCGTGGCGTGGGCCAGGTCGAGCCCGGGGTGGCTGTAGCGGCATTTTTCCAGGTCCACCAGCATGGCGCGGCCATCGGCACGCACGATGAAGTTGCCCGGGTGCGCGTCAAACGCAATGAGGCTGCGCGGTGGGCGCGGCGCGGCGCTGCACAAGGCCTTGAGCTGCTGCCACTGCCGGGCCACCGCCTGCGACACGACCGGTTCCACCCGGGCTGCAGGCAGGTGGCTGGCCTGGGCTTCAATTTCGTCACACAGGGCTTGCAGCGGGTCTTGCGCGTGCAGCAAGGGCGCGCAGGCAGCGGGGCTGGGCAGCGCCAGCGCGTGCAAAGCGGCCAGGCTGCGCGCGATGGCGGGCAGGTCTTGTGGCAGTTGCGCAGGCCGGCCCACCACCTCTTCCACCAGCAAGGCGCCGCGTGACAGGTGGGCGCTGGGCGCCAGCCAGCCGTGCAACGCGGGCGTGTGCCCGCCCAACGCAGCGCGGACAAAGCAGGCGCGCTGGTAGGCCAGGTTGTGTGCGGCGTCCAGCCCCATCTGGCTTTGTTTGGGGATGCGCGCCAGCAGCCCGGTGCCTACCAGGCGCACATGGTCGTGCGCCAGGCCTTTGTCGGGCAGGGGCTGCAGCGGCTGCTGGGCAGCGGGGTGTTGGGCACCCCGCAACGCTGCTCGCAAAGCGCTGCACAGCGCCAGCGTTGGCTGGGTAGCCGCCCGTGTTTCGTCTTTGGAGTCCATAAGGGTCATGGGGTGGGTGCGGCGGTTGGGTTGGCTCAAGTGTAAGAATGACTGGCCTGTTGCGACTCATGCCCAACAGAACCTAAAAGGAATGGTCATGAATCTTCGCAAAGTCTTACTTCTGGTCGCTGTGCTGCTGGGCATCGTGGCGTTTTTTGCCTTTGGGCTGGACCGCTTTTTCAGTCTCGCATTTCTGAAAGAAAGCCAGGCCAGCTTTGCCGCGCTGCGCGAACAACAGCCGCTGCAGCTCGCCTTGGGCTTCTTCCTGGTCTACGTGGCGGTCACTGCGCTGTCGCTGCCCGGTGCGGTCATCGTCACGCTGGCGGGGGGCGCCATTTTCGGTCTGGGCTGGGGCTTGCTGCTGGTGTCGTTTGCGTCCAGCGTCGGCGCCACACTGGCTTTTCTGACCGCGCGGTTCTTGCTCCGCGAATCGGTGCAAAGCCGCTTTGGTCAGCGTCTGGCCGACATGGACAAAGGCATCCAGAAAGATGGCGCGTTCTATTTGTTCACGCTGCGGCTGATCCCGGTCGTGCCGTTCTTCGTCATCAACCTGCTGATGGGCCTGACCAAGATGAAGGCCTGGACGTTTTACTGGGTCAGCCAGCTCGGCATGTTGGCTGGCACGGCGGTGTATGTGAACGCGGGCACCCAGCTCGCCAAACTCGAATCGCTGCAAGGCATTCTCAGCCCGGGCCTGATCGGTTCCTTCGTGCTGCTGGGCATCTTCCCGCTGGTCGCGCGCAAGATCGTCGAGGCGGTGCAAAAGCGCAAGGTGTATGCGAAATGGGCCAGCGTGCGCCCCAAGACCTTTGACCGCAACCTGATCGTGATCGGCGCGGGCGCGGGTGGTCTGGTCTCGGCCTACATCGCTGCGGCCGTCAAGGCCAAGGTGACGCTGATCGAGGCGCACAAGATGGGCGGCGACTGCCTGAACTACGGCTGCGTGCCGAGCAAGGCGCTGATCAAGAGCGCCAAGCTCGCGCACCAGATGCGCCACGGCGCGAACTACGGTCTGAACGACACCACGCCCACCTTCAGCTTCAAGGCG
>JAUXXN010000109.1 GCA_030684755.1 Hydrogenophaga sp. | reverse complement strand
CGACTGCACCATCGGTTCCTGCCGCACCTGTGGCGCCCACTGCTCCATCGGTACCGGCCGCACCTGTTGCGCCTGTTGCGCCTGTTGCGCCTGTTGCGCCTGTTGCGCCTGTTGCGCCTATGGCACCTGTGGAACCCGTTGGCCCTGTTGGCCCTGCTGGTCCTGCGACTCCCGTGGCGCCTGTATTGCCTGTTGCACCCGTTGCGCCTACCGCTCCATCAATTCCTGCAGCTCCGGTGGCGCCTGTTGCACCCACTGCACCCACTGCACCTGTGGCACCTGTTGCACCAGCAGCTCCCGGCGTACCAGCTGTTCCCGTGGCACCCGTTGCGCCGACTGCGCCATCAGTTCCAGCCGCACCCGTTGCGCCGACTGCTCCAGCAACGCCTGTAGCTCCATCAGTTCCTGCTGCACCCGTGGCTCCCGTGGCACCAGCTGATCCATCAGCTCCCGGCGTACCAGCCGCTCCCGTGGCACCTGTTGCACCCACTGCTCCGTCGGTACCAGCGGCTCCTGTTGCACCTGTAGCTCCATCAGCTCCCGGCGTACCAGCCGCACCTGTGGCACCTGTGGCACCTACCGCACCATCAGTTCCTGCCACACCTGTTGCACCGACTGAACCGTCAGTTCCTGCTTCACCCGTGGCACCCGTTGCGCCTATCGCTCCATCGGTTCCTGCTGCGCCTGTGGCACCCGTGGCACCAGCTGCTCCAGCAGCACCCGGCGAACCTGCCGCACCTGTGGCACCTGTGGCACCAACTGCTCCGTCGGTACCGGCCGCTCCCGTTGCCCCGACTGCTCCATCAGTTCCTGCTGCTCCGATGGCTCCCGTGGCACCAGCTGCTCCAGCAGCACCTGTAGCTCCATCGGCTCCCGGCGTACCTGCCGCTCCTGTTGCACCGACTGCACCGTCAGTTCCTGCTGCTCCAGCAGCACCTGTAGCTCCATCGACTCCCGGCGTACCAGCCGCACCTGTTGCACCTGTTGCACCGTCAGTTCCTGCTGCACCCGTGGCACCCGCTGCACCATCAGTTCCTGCCACACCTGTTGCACCGACTGCACCGTCAGTTCCTGCTGCTCCGGTGGCACCCGTGGCACCCGCTGCTCCAGCAGCTCCCGGCGTACCTGCCGCTCCTGTTGCACCGGCTGCGCCTACCGCGCCAGCAGTTCCTGCCGCACCTGTTGCCCCATCAGCTCCTGCCGCACCCGTTGCACCTACTGCGCCATCGGTACCAGCAGCGCCTGTGGCACCTGTTGCACCGACTGCGCCGTCAGTTCCTGCTGCTCCGGTGGCTCCCGTGGCACCAGCCGCTCCATCGGCACCTGTAGCTCCATCGGCTCCTGGTGTACCAGCCACACCTGTTGCGCCTACCGCCCCATCGGTTCCTGCTGCGCCTGTGGCACCCGCGGCTCCAGCAGCGCCTGTAGCTCCATCAGCTCCCGGCGTACCAGCCGCACCTGTGGCACCAGTGGCACCTACCGCACCATCAGTTCCTGCTGCTCCCGTGGCACCCGTTGCACCTACCGCACCATCAGTTCCTGCTGCGCCTGTGGCTCCAGTTGCTCCATCAGTTCCCGGCGTACCAGCCGTTCCTGTTGCACCTGTGGCTCCATCGGCTCCCGGCGTCCCAGCCGCACCTGTTGCACCCGCTGCACCATCAGTTCCTGCCGCACCTGTAGCTCCATCAGCTCCCGGCGTACCAGCCGTTCCCGTGGCACCAGTTGCACCATCCGTTCCTGCCGCTCCCGTAGCGCCCGTAGCTCCCGTAGCGCCCGTCATCGCCGGCATAAAGACGCCTGACGTCAGCGTGGCACCCGAGCTCAACGTGAAGTTCCCCGAATAATCGGTTGGCACTGTGCCTATCGGGTTGTAAATCAACACCGCTGCGTTGGGGCCGGTGACGGCGGCCACAGGCGTGCCCGGCGTGAAAACGACGCTGCCATTGGAGGCGCCATCCGTTCCGGCCACCAGAATCAGGTTGCCCCGGGTCGTCGTCAGGGCAACGTTGTCCACATTCACAAAGCCCCCGGCGTTCGCTCTGAAACTGCCATCGGTGGTCGTGATGGCGGTCAAGGGGTTCGCCAGGTTCTTCACGAGGTTGACGTCGCGCCCGGCGTTGGCCGTGAAGCTGCCGTTGGTGGTGGTGACGGGTGCCAACAGCGTCACATCGCGCCCCGCCGTGGTGACCAGACTGCCCCAGGTGGCGGTGATGGCTTCGTTCACCACCACGTCCCGAACCGCGTTCAGGGTCAGGGTAGACACGGGCGGGCTGCCCGGTGCTTTGGTCCACGAGATGGCCGTGTCTACGGTGATGTCGCCGTTGCCCGTGCCACCGGTGTTGGCCGTGATGATGGTGACGTTGTTGCCCGCCGTCAGCGCGGACACGATGTCGGCCACGTTCACATTGGCCGTGTTGGCGTTGGGGTCGGGGGTGAAGACGTTGCTGTTGAGGCTGCCGCCGCTGGTGGCCGCGCCGGTGATGGTCACGTCGGCGGGGTCGAGCAGCCACAGGCCCGCAGCGCCTTGAGGCGCCGAGGCGTTGACCTGGATACCCGCCACGTCGAGCCAGTGGCCCGAGGTTTCAATCAGGCCGCCGTTGCCGCCTTGTGCGCCGCCGCGTGCGCTGATGTGGCCGTGGGCGCGGGTGGTTTCGTTGGCCCACAGCACCACGGTGCCACCCCGGCCGTTGGTGATGGCGTCGGCGTTGATGCGGGCATCGGCGCTCATGTAAGTGGCTGTGGCGTTGGGCACCGCCGGGTTGTTGCCTTGGTAGCCGCCGCCCACCAGCACGGTGCCGCCGCCTGCGTCGCCAGCGGCCAAAATTTGCCCACCGAACAAGCCGACATGCCGCCCGGTCACGGTGACTTGGCCACCGGTTTGGCCCGCACCCAGGCCCGAGGCGTCCAAGGTGCCGCCCACGTTGACCGTGCCGCTGTGCATGTCGCCCAGCAGCAGAATGCGACCGTTTTTGCCGGTGACGAGGGTTTGCGCCTGCACCACGCCGGTGTTGTTCACGGCGCTGCCCAGCAGGCTGCTGGCCGACTGGGCTGTCAGCAAGACCTGGCCGCCGTCCGCCTGGATCAGGCCGCCGTTTTGCGCCAGGGCGTTCACCGCACCTTGCTGCACCTTGACTTGAAGCAGGCCGTCGCCCGCCACGTCCAGCGTCATGGCGCTGCCTGCGGCGAGTGCCACCGTGCCGCGTTGCGCGGTGATCACGCCGTCGTTGCCCACCTGGGCACCCAGCAGCGCCACGTAACCGCCGTCGGCCCGGATGTCGCCTTGGTTGAGCACCGCGCTGGTGCTGTTGCCGCTGAAGCGGTGGCGACCGGCCGCAAAGTCGGCGTCGGTGATGTTGAGGGTGGACGCGACCAAGCCGCCCACGTTGACCGACGCACCTTGGCCAAACAAAATGCCGTTCGGGTTCACCAGAAACACCTGGCCGTTGGCCGTCAAGCTGCCCAGAATGCGGGACGGGTCGGAACCCACGACCCGGTTCAGCGCCACCGACTGGCTGTTGGGCTGCACGAAGCGCACCGCTTCGCCCGCTGCGATGTTGAAGCTTTGCCAGTTGAGGGTGGCTTGCTGGCTGGACTGGTGGATGGTGGTGTTGCCCGGCGCGGTGCTGATGCTGGCGGAACCCGCCGTGACCACGCCGCCCACAGGCCCGGCCAGGGCGTTGCCCCCCAAGAGCACCGCCACCCCCAAGGTCAGTGCTTGCAAGGCCAAGCCGTTTGCGCTGCGGAAAAACGGGGGTTGCGGGGCCTTCTCTCGTATCGCGGCGCGGGAACGAACAGCCTCAAGCGGGGTGTATCGGGCGTTGCGGTTCACGGGTTCACCACAGTTCATGAGGTCACTCCAACAGTCTTGAAATTTCTGCGCACCAAGCACCGCTGCGCGACAACGGGCAACGGGCTTGCAAGCAAATGAGGGGCTGCGACCCAAGGCGCCAAGACGCGGGTCTGGCAACGCGGGCACATAGGGGGGCGATTCTGTTGAGAAACCCTGGGCCCGTCTGTGCGGTTGCGCGCGCAACGCAACGCAACGCACAGGAGGCGGGGCCGAGCGTGGTGGTTCCGGGGTTCAAGCCATACCGCGCAGGCGGTTTTTCAGCCAGGTGGTGGAATCCACCAGGCGGCTTTGATGGCTTTTTGGCTGGCGCTCACGCGCAAGCGGTGTGCAGGTTGAAGGCGGCGTCCCTTAAAAAACGCCCGCCCCCCCGCTCAAACCGGCCCGCTGCGCAAAGCCTCCACGCTGGCGCGCACCACGCCCTCCACACTGCCGCTCTGCGCAAATTGCTTGCGCAGAAAGCTGGCGTGGTTGCCGTCGCGGGCGGCGGTGCGTTCAATTTCATCCAGCGCAGCCTGCGAGTTCAGCGCGTCAGCATGCGGCCCCAGTTGACGCAGGGTGGCCAAAATGTCTTCGCGGATGCTGATCTGCTCGCGCGTTTTGGGGTTCACCATCATGCCGTCGAGCCCGAAGCGGCAGGCCTGAAAGCGGTTGTAGGTGTAGACGAGGTAGTCGTCTTCTTCGGGTGGCGGCTCGCTGCGCTGCAGCAAATGGCGGCAGAGCGCTTGCAGGTAACAGGCCAGGCCAGCGGCACGCTCCACCGTCAGCGGCGTGTCGCACACCCGCAACTCGATGGTGCCGTACTCGGGTTTGGGCCGGATGTCCCAGTAAAAGTCTTTCATCGACTTCACCACGCCGGTGCTCTCCATTTTGGTGAAGTACACGTTGGCAAATTCTTCCCAGCTGAGCATGAAAGGCGCGCGCCCGCTCAGCGGAAAGGCAAACACCGAGTTCAGCCGGGCCGAGTCAAACAATGTGTCCACGCCCTGCGAAAACGGCGACGAGGCGGACAGCGCGATGAAGTGCGGCACGTAGCGGTTGAGCGAGTGCAGCAGAAACAGCGCCTCGTCGGGGCTGGCGCAGCCAATGTGCACGTGCTGGCCAAACACGGTGAACTGCTTGGCCAGGTAGCCGTACAGGCCCGACAGCTCCTGAAAGCGCGGTTTGGAAAATATGCGCTGCTCAAACCAGCGCTGAAACGGGTGCGTGCCACCGCCTGCCAGTTCGATGTTGAGCCGGTCGCCCGCCGTCACCAAGGTGTTGCGAATCTCGCGCAACTGGGCCAGCAGCGGGCCGTGTTCGGTCTGGATGTCGGTGGCAATCTCGATCATGCTCTGCGTCATCTCGGGCGTGACCACGCCCGGAAACGGTTTGCGTTTGAGCAGTTCCAGCAGGTCGTTGGCGCTGCTGGAGAGGTCCATGTCGTAGGTGTTGACGAGTTGCAGCTCCAGCTCCACGCCCATGGTGAGCGATTTCGAGGCTTTGAATGTTTCCAATGGCATGGCTCAGCCCTCCTTCGTCACGTGGGTTTCTTGGGCCGCCATCATGGCGCGCTGTGTCACCACCGGCCCCAGCAGCTCTTGCAGCAGCATCATGGCGGCCATGGCCGCGAGCACCTGCACCGCTGGGTCCAGCCCGTAAATGCGGCTTTGCTCCAGCAACAAAATCGCAAAGGCCGACATGGGCGTGAGCGCCAGCCCGGTCAGCAAGCCCTTGCGCTCAGTGATGCCCGAGACGCGCGCCGCTGCCAGACTGCAACCCACTTTGGACGCTATGCGCACCGCAATCAGCATGACGCCCAGCAGCGCGCTGGTGCCCACATCGGCCCAGTCCAGCAGCGAGGCGATGTAGACAAACAAGAACACCGACAGCAGGTCGCCCGCCGTACCAAAGTCGCGTTGCGCGTTGGTCAGGTGCACGCGGCGCTCACGCGCCACAATGCCGAAGGTGAGCGCGGCCAGCAAGGGAGAAAGCTTGAACCCATACGACATGGTGGTCAGCAGCAGCACCGCCAGCGCAAACACCACGGTGACGCTGCGCTCGTGCGTGCCGCGCTGGCGCAACAGCCAAGGCGCCACCACACCCAACAAAGCCCCCACCGCCACCGACGTGACCAACACATGGATGCTGCCAAAGGCGGCCAACACCAAGTCGCCCGAGGTGCTGAGATACCAATAACCCACCACCAGTTTGAGCGCCAGCACCGACATGAGGCAGTTGATGGCGCACAGGTGCAACACCCGTTCGGTGACTTGCCCTGCGCTGCGCAGCTCGTTGGCCACCCGCACAATGCCGGCGGGCGAGGTGGAGATGGACAGTGCAGCAATGATCAAGCGCACATCCAATGCCAAGTCGAACCAACCGGTGGCGGCGTAAATCAGGCCAAAGGTGATGATGGATTCAGTCACCCCGAGCAACAACACCCACGGGTTGTGGCGAAACCAGCGCAGGTTGATGCGGTATCCCAGCTCAAACAGCACCAGCGACAGCGCAATGTTGGCCAAAAACGGCAGACCTGGTACATCGCCGGTCAGGCCGGGCAAGTTCATCAGCCCGCCCAGCAGGCCTACCGCCACATAGCTTGAGACGCGCGGTATGCGCCACAGGCCATACAGCCGCTCGCCCAAAAACCAGGCCAGCAACAGCACCAGCGGCCAGGCCATGGTTTGAAGAAGGAAAGAAAAGTCGGTGACCACGGGCAAATTCTCCTGGGTGGGGGGCTGGGGGCTCAACACCACCCAGTCAACCGGCATCAGCAAGCGCTGACTTGAACACCGGGGGAACGGCGACACAGCTGTGCCACCACGAAATACGCCACAAAGGGCGCCAGACCACAGCGGCCTGTCGGCGCGCCGCTGCTGAAAAAATCAGACCGCGAAACGCTGCGTGAGTTCTTGCAAGTTCAAGGTTTCCAGCACCTGCAACAGGCGCTCACGCGACCGGGCACGGGCGCCGCCCCGGTCGTCGGCCATTCTACGGGCCAGAATCAGCTCGTTTTTCATGGAATGCTCCCAGCCCACCAGCTCGGTCACGGTGACGCTGTAACCATGCGCTTCCAGTTGCAGGCAGCGCAACACATTGGTGATCTGGCTGCCAAATTCGCGCGTGTGCAGCGGGTGGCGCCACAGCTCGGCCAGCGGTGTGCGCGACAGGCTCAGCGCCTTGTTGTTGCGCATGACACCAGCCACCTCGGCCTGGCAACACGGCACCAGCACCATAAATTGCGCCTGCTTGGCCAGGCCAAAGGCAATGGCGTCGTCGGTGGCGGTGTCGCAGGCGTGCAGCGCGGTGACCACGTCGATGGTAGCGGGCAGTTCGGGGTGGGTCAGCGCTTGCTGCACCGTGGTGGCCAGAAAGGCCATGCGGCCAAAGCCCAGCCGCTGCGCCAGTTCGCGCGACTTGTCCACCAGCTCGGTGCGCGACTCCACGCCGTACACATGGCCCACAGCCTTGTCCTTGAAAAACAGGTCGTACAAGATGAAGCCGAGGTAGGACTTGCCCGCGCCGTGGTCGGCCAGCGTCACGTCGCCACGCGCCTTCAGCACCTCGGCCAGCAGCGGTTCAATGAACTGCACCAAGTGATACACCTGCTTGAGCTTGCGCCGCGTGTCTTGGTTGAGCTTGCCCTCGCGGGTCAAGATGTGCAACTCTTTGAGCAGCTCCACCGACTGGCCGGGGCGCAGTTCGGGCAGTTGTTCTTGCAGGGTGGGCAGTGGGCGTTTTTTCTCGTTGGCTTTGGACATGGGAGCGATGATAGGCCAGCGCCCGCACAGCCTGGACGGCGGCACGGCGACAATGCCGCATGACCTCTGACCACCTGCACCCTTACACAGCCCTCACACCCGACGTGGTGCAAGACGCCCTGGCCAGCATCGGCCTGTGGGGCGACGGACGCCTGCAAGCGCTCAACAGCTTCGAGAACCGGGTCTACCAGATCCACCTGGAAAGTCCGTTTGAGGGCTGCGAGCAGGTGGTGGCCAAGTTTTACCGGCCCGAGCGCTGGAGCAAGGCGCAGATTGCCGAAGAACACGCCTTGGCCGCCGAGCTGGTGGCGGCTGAAATTCCGGCGGTGGCGCCGCTGGTGGTGAACGGCGCCACGCTTCACCAATTTGGCGGTTTTGCCTTTGCAGTGAGCCCACGCCGGGGCGGGCGCCGCCCCGAGCTGGATGACTGGGACGTGCTGGAATGGATTGGCCGCTTTTTGGCGCGCATCCACACCGTGGGCGCCACACGGCCCTTTGTGGCCCGCCCGGCGCTGGACGTGGCCACATTTGGGCACGAGCCCCGCGACTGGCTGCTGCAACACCGCATGGTGGCGCCCGAGGTGCAAACCGCTTGGTCTGAAGCCCTGGCCGAGGCGCTGGCGCTGATTGAGGCCCACCCGGTGCTGCGGGCCGGTGCAGCCACCGAAGAAGGTGGCATCCAACGCCTACGCCTGCACGGCGACTGCCACCCCGGCAACATTTTGTGGACCCCCGAAGGCCAGCCCGGCGCTGGCCCGCATTTTGTGGACCTGGACGACGCCCGCACCGGCCCCGCCGTGCAAGACCTGTGGATGCTGCTCAGCGGCGACCGCCGCCAGCAAACCCAGCAACTCGGCGCGCTGGTGGACGGCTACGAACAGTTCCGCCCGTTTGACCGGCGCGAGCTGGCGCTGATCGAACCCCTGCGCACACTGCGCCTGATTCACTACAGCGCCTGGCTCGCCCGCCGCTGGGACGACCCGGCCTTCCCCATCAACTTCCCCTGGTTCGGCAGCCGCGACTACTGGCAGGGCCAGGTGGACATGTTGGTGGAGCAGATTGAAGAAATGCAGAACGCGCCGCTGATGGTTTGAGCAGGCCCGCGCCAGTCCTCACGAATATCCCGCGTCCCGCTCTTTCGCCACCACCGTGTCATACAGCCCGTAGTGGCTCAGGCCCGTGTGGCTTTCTAGGCCGGTGTAACGCAGCGACGCATCTTCATAGCGCCGAAACGCAAACACCGCTTGGTTCATCTGCTCGGTGTTGAACACCTTCAGCTGCACCAGCAGATGAAAGTCCTGCACCGTCAGGCCCGTGACCGTTAAAAACAGCTCGGGCTCCAGCTTGGTAATCACGTCCTGCAACGTGTTTTCCCGAAAATCCGTCAGGTACATGAACGCCGGGATGCGCGTCGCAAACTTGATCAGCTTTTCCTGCACCAGCTTGCGTTTCGACTTGTACTCACGCTCTTCGGCGGACAACTCTTTTTTCTCTTTTGCTGACAGATCCCCGTCCTGGGCCTTTTTCTTCAGGTCTTTCACCTTCTCGCTCTTGTTGATGATGGTCTCAATCACCTGATCGCCGAGCGCGCGCCAGCCCTCAATGCGCTCCACGGCGGCCATGGCTTCGGGGCTGTCCAGAATGCGGCGCAGCGTGCCGTTGTCCACATTCACCAGCAGCGCGCTTTCCCACTTGCGCGCCAACAGCGTGGCCGAGGTGCCCGCCATCGCAATGTCCAGAATGCCGCCCGCGTCAATCTGCGTCATGTGGGCACCATCAAAAGCCAGCACCGGCAGAAAAGCCACCAAATCGCGCACCGCGTTTTCCGGGTTGGACTCGCCCGGCGACAGGCCAATGCCGTATTCCGACAACTGGCGCAGCGCGCGCGTGGGCGCAAAGTCAAACACAAAACACACCGGTTTCAGGATTTCTTCCTCGTTCGGGTTGTCGCCATTGGGGTTCTTGATCGACCACGGCGACTGCACCCGAAACGCCGCCTGAAAATAACTCTCGGGCGATTTCAGATTGCGCAGCATCAGCATGGACGACCACTGCGCCACCGTCACGCCCGTGGTCAGCTTGCCGCACGACAGCGTGATGGTCTGGCTGTCAAACCCGCTGCCAATGGCCCGGCGCACCGGCGGTAACGCCGCCAGCCCAATGCCCGCCGCGCTGCCTGCGGCCACGATGACTTGGTAACCGTGCCAAAAGGTGTTGTGCCGCTCGGCCAGCAGGTTGGCCATCGCGTGGCAAGCCGCCACATCGGGCAAATACCAAAACGCATGCTGCAAATACGGCAGCAGCCGCACATCCGAATACGGAAACGGTGGCCGCGTGCCCGCTTTGAGCAGTTCGGCAGACTGGGCCAAATGGCCGCCCCGGATGATGTCCAGCCATTTCTGCACATCGCCCTTGTGCTTGAACTGCGCCCCAGCGTCGCGGCCACTGGCGGCAAAAAACGCATTCAAATCAAACTCGTCAAACTCCCCGCCACTGGCAATGGCCAGCAACTCGTCGGGCATTTGGTAGGTCAGCAAGCGCATTTGCGGCAAAGCGCCATACGGGTTGCGCTTGCCGGGGTGCTCCTGGGCAAATGCCGCCTTGGCCCGCTGCTCGTCGGTGTAGGTCCAGTTGAAGATTTGCTCCTCAATAAACTCGCCCGTGGCCAGCGCCTTGAACGGCGTGCCCGACAAATACAAATAAGCCCGCGTGGTGATGGGCAAAAAGTCGGTCTCCAGCGTGGCGCGCATACCCAGCTCTTCGTTCATCTGCTCCAGCGCGCCCTCCAGCTCTTTTTCTTTTTTGACGCTGGTGTCGTCTTCGCCCTCAAACAGCTCTTTGGCTGTTTCGCGCCACGCGCCAAAGTGGTATTCGTCAAACACCACCACATCCCAATTCACCGTGTGCAGCCACTCGTTGCGGGCTTTGATGTTGCCCGTCACTTTTTCTCGGCCCAGCAGATCTTGAAACGAGCCGAAATACACCACCGGCTGCGCACGGTCAATTTGCGTCGGGTCGCTGCCCGAGGTGCGCGACAGGTATTGCCAGCCGTCAAAGTCGGTGTGGTTTTCTAAATCGGTTTGCCATGCGTCTTCGACCGCCGGTTTGAACGTCAGCACCAGCACCCGCTTGGCTTGGAGCTTTTTCGCCAGTTGGTAAGCGGTGAAGGTTTTGCCAAAACGCATCTTGGCGTTCCACAAAAAACGCGGTACGGCCTGCGGGTCTTCTGCCCAAATAGACTGGTAGTAACCGAAGGTTTTGTTGACCGCCGCAAGCTGCTCGCTGCGCATCGGAAAGGACTCATGGTGTGTGCCGCTCAGGCGCTGGCCGGTGCGCAGTTCGGCCAGCACGGTGTGCACGTCGGCCACCGTGCAGCGCATCCACTCCAATTGGGCGTTTTCAAAACCTTTGCGCGCCAGTGCGGCGCGCACCTCATGGTCGGTGAACACGCTGCCGTCGTCGCGCTCGGCGGGTTCGTCCAGCTCGATGGTGAAGTTTTGAATAGCGGCGGTTTTCAGCTGCTCGGCCACGCGCTGGCGCACATGGCGCGTGGTCTGGCCCACCTTCAACAAACCCGCGTGCGCGGCATCGGCAATGGCGTAGGCGTAAATGCGGGGGCGCGCTTGCGGCTTGGGGGCCAGCACCTCGTCGATGGTGGGTTTACTCATCGCTGCCATTCTCGCGGGCCGACTCGATCAAGCGGAGCTCCCGCTCAATCTCCAGCCGCAGTTGCTCTTCGGTGGGCAAGCTCAGCATGTATTTCGAGGCAAATATTTGCTTGCGGTCGTTCAACACCGAGTAGCGGGCCACGGTTTCGCTCTTTTCGGTACACAGAATGAGGCCGATGGTCGGGTTGTCATCTGGAGCGGTGAACAGACCGTCGTACATCCGCACATAGCCGTCCATTTGGCCCACGTCGCCGTGGGTCAACTTACCCACCTTCAGGTCGATCAGCAGGTAAAACTTGAGCCGACAGTGGTAAAAAACCAGATCGATAAAACGGTCTTGCTCTTCAATGCGGATGTGTTTCTGCCGCGCCACAAACGCAAAGCCGCTACCCAGTTCCAGCAAGAAGCGTTGTAGGTGCGTAATCACGGCCCGCTCCAAGCTCGACTCCCGCAGGGGCTCCATGTTGGGCAGGCCCAGAAACTCCAACACATACGGATTTTTGAGCGTGTCCACGACGGCAACGGCGGGTGTCGTCAGCTTGCGCCCCTCGGCCAGCATCCGAGCGGGCTGGGGGCTTTTGAGGGTCCGCTCGTAGTAAAGCGTGTGGATTTGCCGTTCCAGCGTGCGCTTGTCCCAGCCACCGGCCATGGCCTCTTGCTCATAAAAATCGCGGGCCGCTAGGTTAGTCACTTGCATCAGTGCGCGGTAGTGCGACCAGGGGAGCTGCGGCGAAAAACCCTGCCGCGTGGAGCCGATGCCGGGGCTTGTCAATTCGTCACCCACTGGGTGACGAATTGGAAGGCGATCAGGAAAGGCTTGGTAAAACGAGCGGAAATACTTCAGGTTGGTGCTGGAGTAGCCCTTGCCGTAGCGCTGCGTGAGCCGTCTCGACAAATCGTCCACGATGCCTTTGCCATACGCCGCCCGATCTTCACCGCCCTGCAAGGCCTCCACCATCTCGCGCCCGATCAACCAGTAGGCCCACACCATCTGGGTGTTGACCGCACGAACGACATTGCCGCGTGCCTGGTCCAGGATGGCGACCACACGGCCAAACAACGCATCGTGTTGGAGCAAAGAGCTTTGCTGGATCGGCTTACTCATCGGAGCTACTCTCAAGAATCATTTCTCTGACTTGAGATTCGATGTAAGCCTGCTCCTGTTGCGTGATGCCGTACTTCTTATACAGGGCATCGTCTGTCCATGTGCGATTCCATTCCTGAATGGGAATCCAGACGTATGTCGAGTGAGTTGCGTGCTGCGTAATTTTTCGTAGGGAAACAAGGAATCGAAAAAATCTTGTCGTGTAGTACGACTGAACACTCTTGGCCGCAGATTCAGAATCCACGTTGAAGAACAAAAACGACTGCGTACAGACTGACGGAGACGGTGCAATCAATGGTTTTCCCAAAATTTGATGGGGAATCGAATCTCCTCCATTGAACGCCTGTGGAACAAGAACTTTCCAAGTGTCAATCAGATGCGCACTCTTGGTCACTGCATCACGCTCAATAAAACCGATGTCGCGTTTCATCTTTCGGATGTAATAAAGCGGCAGATCCCCAGGCTTTACTTGATTATGAAATCCATCAAAATTCGATGTCCAGCCAAACTCCTTGTCGCGAGCAAGAATTGAGTTGATGGACGGCTCACCGTGCTTTCGTACCTTTCGCAAAATGGACATGGCGCGAGAGTCACGCACAAATACGTCGTACTCGCCAAGGTTGCGCTTAGTCGGTCCGACCACATCGCCACCCCGTATCGTCGTTACTGTGCAGTCGTCGTCATGTTGCGCGTCCCAAAGGAAGTAGCAAACACCGGCCTTGATCTCAACGCCTGGGAATACATCGTTTGCTGCCGGATAGTCGATGAGCGCACGTATGCGCCGATCGCCTAGCATTGCTTGGCGAAACTCGTTCATGCCAAGACCAGCAGCGATCCACCGCGGCGGAATAACCATCGGCAGCAA
>JAUXXN010000099.1 GCA_030684755.1 Hydrogenophaga sp. | reverse complement strand
AACGAAATGTTTGGCCAGACCGAGATCAACTACATCGTGGGCAACTGCGCCCGCTTGTGGCCCGCACGCGCCGGCAGCATGGGCAAAGGCTACCCCGGGCACCGGGTGGCGGTGATCGACGACGAGGGCAACGAGAGCCCTGTCGGTGTGCCGGGCGACGTGGCGGTGCACCGGCTCGATGTGCACGGGCAGCCCGACCCCATTTTTTTCCTGGGCTACTGGAAAAACGAGGCCTCTACCCGGGCCAAATACACCGGCGACCCGGCCAACAGCTGGTGCCGCACCGGCGACATGGCGGTACGCGACGCCGACGGCTACCTCTGGTACCAGGGCCGCGCCGACGACGTGTTCAAAGCAGCAGGCTACCGCATTGGCCCCAGCGAAATTGAAAACTGCCTGGTCAAGCACCCCGCCGTGGCCAACGCAGCCGTGGTGCCCAAGCCCGACGCCGAGCGCGGCGCGGTGGTCAAAGCTTATGTGGTGCTCGCTCAAGAATACTTGGCCGCACAGCCGGGCAGGGCGGCCGACGACGCCGCCTTTGTGCAGCGCCTCACGGCAGAGCTGCAAGCCCATGTGAAGGGCAAACTCGCGCCCTACGAATACCCGAAAGAAATTGAGTTTGTAGACGCCCTGCCCATGACCACCACCGGCAAAGTGCAGCGGCGCGTGTTGCGCCTACAAGAAGAACAGCGTTACCAAAAACAACAGGGACGGGCCTGACGGCGCGTCCCTGTTTGGGCTCACGTCCAAGGGGAACATGTCCCCATGGCGTGGGGTTTACCTGGCTGCAGGCTCGGCCACGTAAATTTCAACGCGGCGGTTTTTAGAGCGACCGTCGGCTGTGCTGTTGTCCGCCACCGGCTCGCGTGAACCACGGCCTTCGGTGCTGAAGCGGGCAACGCCCACACCGCGGGCAATCAGGTAGTCGCGGGCGCTGTTGGCGCGGTCCAGCGACAGGGGATTGTTCACCGCATCGCTGCCGGTGCTGTCGGTGTGTCCAACAATCGCCACAGAAGTCACCGGGTTGGCGTTGAGCGTGTTGGCAAACTGGTTGAGCACACCGGCCAAATTCGACTTGACGGCGGAGCGACCCACATCAAACGAAATGTCGGCCGGAATGTCCAGCTTCAGGCGGTTGTCGGCGGTTTGGGTCACACCCACGCCGGTGCCTGCTGTGGCCCGCTCCATGGCGGCTTTTTGTTCCTGCATTTTTTGCGACCAGATGTAGCCACCCAATGCGCCAGCGCCAGCACCGATGACGGCACCGGTGCCTGCTCGCTTGGAGCCACCCGTGGCAACGCCGAGCAAGGCACCGGCGGCGGCGCCAATGGCGGCACCCTTGGCGCTGTCTTGCTGGGTTTGCGTCATGTTGGCGCAACCCGTGAGGGTGATCGCGGCGATCAGGGCGGCGGCGGTGAATGCGCGTGGCAGTTTTGTGTTGTTGTTTTGCATGTTCAATGTTCCTTAGAGGTCTTTGCTAGAAATTGCTGGAGTGAGAGCGGGTGCCTTGCAACAGGACAACGCATGGCGCTTGTATGTTGCAGTGGCGACCTGCCTCCTGTGCAATAGCAGCCTAAACTTATACCCTGTTCGCGTGATTTGTCTGCGCCTTCCCACTCTTACTTACAAATAAATCCATGAAAACCGTTCCACTTGGCGCCAGTACGCTACAGGTAACCCCCATATGTCTTGGCACCATGACCTTTGGCGAGCAAGTGGCCGAAGCTGACGCGCACAGCATCTTGGACCGCTCTTTAGAGCGTGGCGTCAACTTTCTGGACGCCGCCGAGATGTATTCCGTGCCAGCCCGGGCCGAGACCTGCGGATCGACCGAAACCATTTTGGGCAACTGGTTTGCCAAAACGCCGGGCGTGCGCGCCAAGTTGGTACTGGCCACCAAAGTGGCTGGCCCGTCGCGCGGCATGCCCTGGATTCGCGGCGACAACTCGGGCCTGAGCAAAGCCGAAATCATCAACGCCTGCGAGGGCAGCCTGCGTCGGCTGCAAACCGACGTGATCGACCTTTACCAAATCCACTGGCCCGCGCGCAACATGCCCGCCTTTGGCGCGCTCACCTTTGACCCCAGCAAAGACAAACCCTGTGCCTCCATCTTGGAACAGTTGGAAGCCCTGGCCGAACTGGTGCAAGCGGGCAAGGTTCGGGCCGTGGGCCTGTCCAACGAAACACCTTACGGCGTGCATGAGTTCGTGCGCCTGGCTGAACAGCACGGCCTGCCTCGGGTGGACACGGTGCAAAACCCCTACTGCCTCATCAACCGCAGCTATGAAAACGGCCTGGACGAAACCTGCCACCGCTTGGGTGTGTCGCTGCTAGCCTATTCGCCGCTGGGTTTTGGTTTGCTCACCGGAAAATACGACGCCACCGGTCTGGTGGGCGATGCCGGGCGCATGTCCATCTACGAATCCATGCGCAAACAGCGCTGGGGCCGCCCCGAATCGCTGGCCGCTGCCCGCCGCTACAACACCCTGGCCCGTGACCACGGCCTCACGCCATCTCAGCTGGCATTGGCCTTTTGTTACCGCAACTGGCGCGTGGCCAGCACCATCATTGGCGTCACCTCGTTGAGCCAGCTCGACGAATGCCTGGACGCTTGGCCCACCCAACTCGCGCCCGAACTGCTGGCCGAGATCGACAAAATTCGTTGGGAATGCCGCGACCCGGCGCAGTGATGGCAAAGAAGGCGCATGTCTCGGAAACCCCCGCCACCGCTTGGCTCAAGGCGCAGGGTGTGGCGTTCACCGAACACCCTTACGACTACCTGGAGCACGGCGGTGCGCAGCACAGCGCGCAGGTGCTGGGGCTGGACCCGTTTGCAGTCATCAAAACGTTGATCATGCAAGACGAGGCCGCGCACCCGCTGGCGGTGCTCATGCATGGCAACCGCACCGTGTCCACCAAAAACCTGGCGCGCCAGATTGGCGCCAAGTCGGTTGAGCCCTGCAAACCCGAAGTGGCTAACCGCCACAGCGGCTATTTGGTGGGTGGCACCTCGCCCTTTGCCCTCAAGCGGCGCATGCCCGTGTGGGTAGAAGCCACGGTGTTGGCGCTGCCCGCTATTTGGATCAACGGCGGGCGGCGCGGCTACTTGGTCGGTCTGCATCCTGCTGTGTTGTCCGGGCCGCTGGGCGCTCAGCCGGTGCAGTGCGCGCTGGCAGAATAGCCGCCACGCTGAACAGCAACCGCGCTGGCAGCGCCCAGCCGTCACCACACCAGGAGCTTGATTTGGAATTTGCATACCCCCTGTTGGCCACCGTGGCCGCTTACCTCATCGGTTCGCTGTCGTTCGCGGTGCTGGTCAGCCGCTTCATGGGCCTGAACGACCCGCGCACCTACGGCAGCAAAAACCCCGGCGCCACCAACGTGCTGCGCTCGGGCAACAAAGCGGCGGCGGTGGTCACGCTGTTGCTGGATGCCCTGAAAGGCTGGTTGCCCGTGGTGGCCGTGGCCTGGTGGGGCGATCCCTATGGTCTGGGCGATGGCACGGTGGCGCTGGTGGGGCTGGCGGCGTTTTTGGGCCATTTGTACCCGGTGTTCTTCCGCTTTCAGGGCGGCAAAGGCGTGGCCACGGCGGCGGGCGTCATCATCGGTTTTCAGCCCTGGCTGGGGCTGGCGGCGCTGCTCACCTGGGCCATCGTGGCGTACTTTTTTCGCTTCTCATCGCTGGCCTCCATCGTCACGGCGGTGTTTGCACCGGCCTTCTTTTTGTTTGGCGACCGCGTGGCCTGGAACGCGCCGGGTGTGGTGGTGTTGAGCCTGGCGGTCATGGGACTGCTATTGGTGTGGCGCCACGCTGAAAACATCAACCGCCTGCTGGCAGGCACCGAAAGCAAACTGGGCGCGAAAAAATGAACAACGATCTGGTGCGCCACGGCATAGCTGCGCGGTACAGCGAAGCGGCGGTGTTTCAGGGCGTGGTCTACCTTGCGGGCATGGTGCCCGAGCGCGGCGACACCGACATCACCGGACAAACCCAAGACGTGTTGGACCAGGTGCAAACCCGGTTGCAAGAGGCTGGCAGCGACAAGACGCGCATTTTGCGGGCGCAAATCTTCTTGACCGACATTCAAGACATTGGCGCGATGAACGCCGTGTGGGACGCCTGGGTGGTGCCCGGCACCGCCCCACCTCGCGCCACCGTGCAGGCCGCGCTGGCCAACACGGCTTGGAAGATTGAGATTGTGGTGACGGCGGCGCAGTCGCTTAAAAGCGCCGCTCCAGCGTGAGCTGGTCGTTTTGCCGCTGCATTTGAAAGCGGGTCAAAAAGCTGTTGCCCAGCAGCACATAGGGCATGGCCTGGGGCAGCACGATGGCTGGGACTGCGTATACCTGCGCGTCGCCCACTTTCACCGAGTCCAGCTTCACTTGGTAGCCCACTGCGCCGCCGTTGGCCGTGTTGACCCGTACTTTTTGACCCTGTTCGTATTTCAGGTTGATGCGTTTCGCGTCCGATTCGCTCAAGATCACCAAGGTGGCGCCGGTGTCCACCATGAACCGCACGGCGCGGCCGTTGATCTGGCCAGGCGGCATGAAATGGCCTTGGCTGTCCGCCGTGAGCACGATGCGCTGAGCGCCCGCCTCGCCTACAGGCTTGCCCACGCTCACAGGGGCGTCGCCCACGCGCAGGGTCTGGCGCTGGCCGTCTACCTCCACCACAGCGGTTTCGCCTTGTACGCTCAGCAGTTTCGCGCCTTGGTGCGTCTGCCCGGTGCTGACGAACTTGGGTGCCGTGCCATCCACGGTCAGCAGCGCCCTGGAGCCCGCCACGCCCGATAACGCCACCGACTGCGCCAACGAAGCACCGGCAGCGAGGGCAAGGACTAGGGCGTGGAGCAGGTGGGTCAGCATCAGGTGCAGGGAGTCAGGCCCTTCAATCCCTGAAGTTGTTGAACGACACCGGCAAATCTTTCAGCTCGCCTTTGATCACGTTCATGGCCGCCTGCAAATCGTCGCGCTTGGCGCCGGTTACACGCACCGCGTCGCCCTGAATGGCGCCTTGCACCTTGAGCTTGCTGGCCTTCAGTGCTTGCTGGATCTTTTTGCCGTCTTCGGTGGCGATGCCGTTGCGCACCTTCACCACCTGCTTGACCTTGTCGCCGCCGATTTTTTCGACCTTGCCTTTGTCCAGGAAGCGCACGTCCACGTTGCGTTTGGCCAGTTTGTTGCGCAGAACCTCTTCCACCTGCTGAAGCTGAAAGTCGGCGTCGCCGAACAGGGTGATTTCTTTGTCTTTCAGTTCAACTGCGGCACTGGTGCCCTTGAAGTCAAAGCGGGTTCCAATTTCGCGCGCCACTTGTTCAACGGCATTTTTCACTTCAACAAAATCGGCTTCGAGAACGGTATCAAAAGAGGGCATGGTGAGGATTCCAGAGAGTGCGGGTGAGACAATCCGACGATGTTAGTCGAGAACAACGTGGCGTTACAGCCCTACAACACCTTTGGCATTGTGGCCCGTGCGCAGCGGCTCGCCCGCGTGCGCGCCGAGGCCGACGTGCTTCAACTCATGTCCAGCGCCGACTGGGCTGCCGATACCGCCGCCGCACCGCCGTTTGTGCTGGGGGGCGGCAGCAACTTGGTCATCACAGGCGACGTCAAGCCGCTGGTGCTCAAGGTGGAAATTGCCGGGCGCCGCTTGGTGGAAGAAACACACAAAGGCTGGCTGGTGGAGGGCGGTGCGGGTGAAAACTGGCACGCTTTTGTGGCCTGGACGCTGGAGCAAGGCTGGCCGGGGCTGGAAAACCTGGCGCTCATTCCCGGCTCGGTGGGCGCCTCGCCCGTGCAAAACATCGGCGCCTACGGCGTGGAGCTGCAAGACCGTTTTCATTCGCTGGACGCCATCGACCTGCACACCGGCCAAGCTTTTACGCTGGACGCCGCGCAGTGCGGCTTTGGCTACCGCGACTCGGTGTTCAAGCACACGCCAGCGGGTGAAAAAGGTTTGGGGCTGGCTGGGCGGGCGCTGATCACGCGGGTGCGTTTCTGGTTGCCCAAGCCGTGGAAACCCGTGTTGGGCTACTTGGACTTGGAGCGCAAGATGGCTGAGACCGGTGTTTCAGCGCCCAACGCACGCCAGGTTTTTGACTGGGTGGTGGCCATTCGCCGCGCCAAGCTGCCCGACCCGGCCGTCATTGGCAACGCCGGCAGCTTCTTCAAAAACCCCACGGTGAACGAAGAGCAGTGCGCCGACATCATTGCGCGCGACCCAAAAGTGGTGCACTACCCCATGCCCGACGGCAGCATCAAGCTGGCTGCGGGTTGGCTGATTGACGCCTGCGGCTGGAAGGGCAAAAGCGTGGGCAACGCCGGGGTGTTTGAACGCCAGGCGCTGGTGCTGGTGAACCGGGGTGGCGCCACGGGTGGCGAGGTGATGACGCTGGCCAAAGCGATTCAGACCAGTGTGTACGAGCGGTTTGGGATTCGGTTGGAGCCGGAGCCGGTGGTGGTTTGAGTCAGACGTTACGCTGGACCGACAGGCACGTTATCTTGCAACCCCCTTTCGGACCAATATCGAACCATGCTCATGACTGCCCCGACGCTCACCGCCCAGTTACAAGCTGCGTTCGAAACCTTTCTGGAGGCGCATTTCACCCGCCGAGACACAACGGTTGCCGAGACCCTGTTTGATCCTTCGGTGACCGGCTTTGGAACCAGCCGCACCGAATCCACTTTTGGCGACATGACGCTGCAAGATCTGTTTGCGCGCGACCTTGCGGACGCGCCAGAAACTGTCCAGTACCAGATCAGGCACCTTGATATTCGCCCACTCGCCCCGGACTGTGGCTTGGTGGTCTCGGTGATGGACATCGCGACCACCATTGCGCAGCAACGGCTCGCCTTGCGCGACCTGCGGATGACAGCCGTGCTGTGCCAACAAAGCCATGGTTGGCGCATCGTGCATATGCACATTTCCCTGCCCACCACGGAACATGACGACAACGAGTCCTACCCAGTTAAGGAGCTGGAAGAACGCAACGCCGCCCTGAGTCGGATGGTGGAAGAACGCACCGAACAACTGAATGCAGCCCTTTCACACCACAAGGAAATGGCGTTTACCGACCCGCTCACCGGGATCTTCAACCGCCGTATGCTGGACGAGCAACTGGGCATTGACATGGAACGTGCCCAGCGATACCAGTCCGCTTTTGCCGTGTTGATGCTGGATATCGACCATTTCAAAAACATCAATGACCGGTTTGGCCATCAGCAAGGCGACCGCTTTCTCATTCAGTTTGCAGAGCTGATTCGTACACGGTTGCGCAAATCCGATCTGGCGGGGCGCTGGGGTGGCGAAGAATTTCTGGTCGTTTGCCACGGCAGCACCTTGGCCGACGCGCTAACCCTGGCCGAGGACATTCGGTTGAGCACCGAGGCGGCGGACTTTGGCATTGGTGAATCCCGAACCGTCAGTATCGGTGTGGCCGAATTCATGCAGGGGGACAGCATCACAACGCTCGTAGAGCGTGCGGATCGGGGGCTTTATCTGGCCAAGGAAAGCGACTGAAACCGGGCTTGCGCCACCTCAGACGGACATCAGCCTTGATGTTGCGGGTATGACCGGCAGACGGCTGTGGAGGCTGGGGCGCTGCTTAATACACCGCACCGTGATCCCCGATGTTGATCGGGATGGTGTGTTCGTTCTGGATCAGCAGTTCCAGCCTGATGCGGTACGAGCGGTTGATGGACACCGAATGCGGGCCTTGCAGCGGGCCGCGCAGTGCCCGCTGCCGCAGCGATGGGTTTACTGCCCACCCTCCAACTTAAAAATTTCCGCCGTGCCTTCGCCCAGCGACAGCAAACCGCTCTTGGCATAAATGCCCAGCTTGGCCCGCGTGTCGGTGATGTCCAGGTTGCGCATGGTCAGCTGGCCGATGCGGTCCAGCGGGCTGAACGGCGCGTCTTCCACTTTCTCCATGCTCAGGCGCTCGGGTGCGTAGGTGAGGTTGGGGCTCTCGGTGTTGAGAATCGAGTAGTCGTTGCCGCGGCGCAGCTCCAGCGTCACCTCGCCGGTGACGGCGCGGGCCACCCAGCGCTGGGCGGTTTCGCGCAGCATGATGGACTGCGGGTCGAACCAGCGGCCCTGGTAGAGCAGGCGGCCGAGCTTCAGGCCGTTGATGCGGTACTGCTCGATGGTGTCTTCGTTGTGGATGCCGGTGACCAGCCGCTCGTAGGCGATGTGCAGCAGCGCCATGCCGGGAGCTTCGTAGATGCCGCGGCTCTTGGCTTCGATGATGCGGTTCTCGATCTGGTCGCTCATGCCTAGGCCGTGGCGCCCGCCGATCTCATTGGCCTTCATGAACAGGTCCACCGGCGAATCGAAGGTCTGGCCATTCAGGGCGACCGGCTGGCCTTCTTCAAAGCGGATGGTGATTTCTTCGGCCTTCACTTCCACCTCGGGCTTCCAGAACGCCACGCCCATGATGGGGTTGACGATGCGGATGCCGGTGGACAGTTCTTCCAGATCCTTGGCCTCGTGCGTGGCGCCGAGCATGTTGCTGTCGGTGCTGTACGCCTTTTCGGCGCTCATCTTGTAGCCGAAACCGTTGGCCGTCATGAAGGCGCTCATCTCGGCGCGGCCGCCCAGTTCGTCGATGAACAGCTGGTCCAGCCAGGGCTTGTAGATCTTCAGGCTGGGGTTGGTCAGCAGGCCGTAGCGGTAGAAGCGCTCGATGTCGTTGCCCTTGAAGGTCGATCCGTCGCCCCAGATGTGAACGTCATCTTCCTTCATCGCGGCCACCAGCATGGTGCCAGTGACTGCGCGGCCCAACGGCGTGGTGTTGAAGTAGGTGATGCCTCCGGTGCTGATGTGGAACGCGCCGCACTGGATGGCTGCAATGCCTTCGTGGGCCAGTTGCACGCGGCAGTCGATCAGGCGTGCCTTCTCGGCACCGTAGGCCATGGCCTTACGCGGGATTTCGTCGTAGTCGCTTTCGTCGGGCTGGCCCAAGTTGGCGGTGTAGGCGTAAGGAATCGCGCCTTTTTGCTTCATCCACAGCAGGGCGGCAGAGGTGTCGAGCCCGCCAGAGAAGGCGATGCCGACTTTCTGCTGAGTGGGCAGGTTTTGAAGAATGGTGGCCATGTGTGTGCTGTAGCTTGGATTAACCGAAATGGCAGATGTAGTGGTACGCCTCGGTCACGCGGATGTCGAAGCTGCTGTTGCCGGGGATGGCGAACTTGTCGCCCGGGCCAGACGTGAGCCAGGCGTCGGTGCCGGCCAGTTTGTATTCGCAGCCACCGGCCACGCATTCCATGATTTCGGGCGCGCCGGTGTTGAAGGTGAGGGTGGCGGGCAGCACCACACCGACCGATTTTTTGGTGCCGTCGGGGTAGGTGATGCCATGGCTGACGCACTTGCCGTCAAAGTACACGCTGGCCTGGGTGGTGACGGTCACGCCGTCGATGTGGGTGGTGGTCATGGGCGGAACAAGTGAAAAGGCAAAAAGGTCGATTTTAGGTTGGGCTCGCTATCAACAGCGGCTGCCAGGCTTCGGCGTCAAAGCCCACGCTCACGCCGTCGGCCCATTGCACCACCGGGCGCTTGATCACGCTGGGCTGCGCCAGCATGAGCGCCCGCGCGCTGGCGGCATCCGCCACGGCGTCGCGCGTGGTCTCGTCCAGCTTGCGCCAGGTGGTGCCCTTGCGGTTCACCAGGGGCTCCCAGCCCAGCGCGGCCAGCCACTGGTCCAGCGCTGCTTCGGGTACGCCGTGTTTTTTGAAATCGTGGAACTGGTGTTCCACACCATGGTCCGTCAGCCAGGCGCGGGCTTTTTTGACGGTGTCGCAGTTGGGAATGCCGTAAAGCGTGGTCATGGCGCTGATTGTCCCAGATGACCGGGTGCCCGGAAAAGCCTGGCACGCTGAGTGCAGACGAGCGCAATGGGACAATCAGCACATGCTCAACATCGATCTGCCTCCCCACCCCCAAACCCTGTCCGAGTGGCTTGCCCACTGCGAGCGTCTGCACCCCGTCACCATCGATATGGGGCTGGAGCGCGTGCAGCGCGTGGCACAGCGCATGGGCCTGGCCATGGGCTGCCCGGTCATCACCGTGGCCGGCACCAACGGCAAGGGCTCCACCTGCGCCATGCTGGAGGCGATTTACACCCAGTCGGGCTACCGCACCGGGCTGTACACCTCGCCGCACCTGGTGAACTTTGAAGAGCGTTGCCGCATTGCCGGCGAGCCGGTGGCCACCCAAGACCTGTTGCCCGCCTTTGCCGAGGTGGAAGCGGCCCGCAAGGGGCAGGGCGCTGACCAGGAAGAGGTCAGTCTGAGTTACTTTGAGTTCACGACCTTGGCCATTTTGCGCACCTTGTCGCGCAGCGGGCTGGATGTGGCCATTTTGGAGGTGGGGCTGGGCGGCCGGCTGGACGCGGTGAACATCATCGACACCGATTGTGCGGTGATCACCTGCATTGCGATGGACCACATGGCCTTGTTAGGCAACACCCGCGAGGCGATTGGCTATGAGAAGGCCGGCATCATGCGCACCGGGCGCCCGGTGGTGGTGAGCGACCCGGTGCCACCGCAAAGCGTGCTGGACCGTGCGCTTGAAGTGGGTGCTGACTTGTGGCGGTTAGGCAAAGACTTCCATTTCGCCGGCGACCAGCAGCAGTGGGGCTGGGCCATGCACCCATCGCACGGCGGGCGGCGTTATGCGGGCTTGGCCTACCCCGCGCTGCGCGGCGCCAACCAGCTGGTGAATGCCTCGGGCGTGCTGGGGGCCGTGGAGGCGCTGCGCTCGCGCCTGCCCGTGACGGCGCAGGCGGTGCGCAATGGGCTGTCGCTGGTGGAGCTGCCGGGGCGCTTCCAGATCGTGCCGGGAACGCCCACCCTGGTGCTGGACGTGGCCCATAACCCGCATTCGGTGGCCGCGCTCGCCGAAAATCTGGATGCCATGGGCTACTACCCCACCACCCACGCCGTGTTCGGCGCCATGGCCGACAAAGACCTGCCCGCCATGCTGGAACGCATTGCGCCGCTGATCGACCACTGGCACCTGACCGACCTGCCGCTGGAACGCGCCATCAAGGCCGACGCGCTCGCGCAGGTGCTGGACGGCCATCCGGCCACAGCGCCCGGCGGCAAAACCCGGGTGGCCGGCTGCCATGCCAGTCCGATGGCTGCGTTGCGCGCGGCCGTCGCGCAGGCAGACCCGGCTGATAGAATCGTGGTCTTCGGTTCGTTCTTCACCGTGGGCGGCGTTTTGCAGGACGGCGTACCTCGAATGTCCGCCAAACACCTTGTTTCCTGAGGCCGTTATCGCCTGGCGTTGATGGTGTCAGGGTCTCTACCGCGAATGTTCAAATCCCGTTCAGGCTCTCAGGGCAACCCGGCGACACCCCCGCCCCAAAGCATTGAGGCCGTGCGCCGTCGCGCCCGCCACCGCCTCATTGGGGCTGCGGTGCTGGTGTTGTTGGGCGTGCTGGGCTTCCCCTTGCTGTTTGACACCCAGCCGCGCCCTATTTCGGTGGACATTCCCATCGAGATTCCAGCCAAGAACCCGGTCGTGCCCCTCACAGCTGCCAAAACGGCGCCGCCCACTATCCAGGCGGCTCCAGTACAGCCTGGGCAGCCCGAGGCGGGTGCAAACACCAATGTGACCACCAACGACAGCTTGAGTGCCCGCGAAGAGGTGGTTGAAACGGT
>JAUXXN010000097.1 GCA_030684755.1 Hydrogenophaga sp. | reverse complement strand
CACGGTGAAGCGCGAGTTGGGGTGGGCGGCTTTGGCACCGGTTTCTTTGGCGATCTGGGGCGTCCAGTCTTTGCCCTGCCAGTCGATCAGGTGCTCGGGCATGGTGCCCGTGTCTTTTTCCATGCCTTCCCACCACACGTCGCCGTCGTCGGTCAGCGCCACGTTGGTGAAGATCACATTTTTGTTCAATGACAGCATGCAATTGGGGTTCGTGTGCATGTTGGTGCCGGGAGCCACGCCGAAGTAACCCGCTTCGGGGTTGATGGCCACCAGCTTGCCATCGGCGCGGGGCTTGATCCAAGCAATGTCGTCACCAATGGTGGTGACTTTCCAGCCGGCAAAACCCGCCTCGGGCGGCACCAACATGGAGAAGTTGGTCTTGCCGCAAGCGCTGGGGAAAGCCGCTGCCACGTGGTACTTTTTGCCCTCGGGGTTGGTCACACCCAGAATCAGCATGTGTTCGGCAAGCCAACCTTGGTCTCGGCCCATGCTGGACGCAATGCGCAGCGCCAGGCACTTTTTGCCGAGCAAAGCGTTGCCGCCGTAACCCGAGCCGTAGCTCCAAATTTCGCGGGTCTCGGGGTAGTGGACGATGTACTTGACTTTGGGGTTGCAAGGCCAGCTGGTGGTGTCAGTTTCGCCTGCGGCCAGGGGTGCGCCCACGGTGTGCATGCAAGGCACGAACTCGCCATCGGTGCCCAGCACGTCAAAAACGGCCTTGCCCATGCGGGTCATCAGCTTTTGGTTGACTGCCACATAGGCGCTGTCGGTCAGTTCCACGCCAATGTGGGCGATGTGCGAGCCCAGCGGGCCCATGCTGAACGGCACCACGTACATGGTGCGGCCCGTCATGCAGCCGTCAAACAGCGGTTGCAGCGTTTGGCGCATTTCCGCTGGGGCCATCCAGTTGTTGGTCGGGCCGGCGTCTTCTTTTTTCTCAGCGCAGATGTAGGTGCGGTCTTCCACGCGGGCCACGTCTGAAGGGTCGGAGCAGGCCAGGAAGCTGTTGGGGCGCTTGGCAGGGTTGAGCCGCTTGAAGGTGCCAGCGTCCACCAGTTGCTGGCACAGGCGGTCGTATTCAGCGTCGCTGCCATCGCACCAGTAAACCGTTTCGGGCTTGCACAGGGCGACCATGTCGGCCACCCAGGCAACCAACTTGGCGTTTTTCACATAAGCGGGGGTGTTGAGGTTGAGGCCCTGCATCACGGGTGAATTCATGGGAGAAGCTCCAGAGTTTGTAAAGCGGCAAGCTCAAGAGACACCAACAGCCGCAGGCCGGTGAGGATGGCGGGCGGCTGGAAGGCGCTCTTGTGCAAAAAAGACGGTCGGCGCTCGGGGCTGCTCTACGGGTTGCGGATGCAGCACGAAGGAAAAAGGTGGGTGGGTGAACCCAATTTTGATCCGCGTGTCGGCCAGTTGCCTTGATTTTAAGAAAGCGCCGGGTCAGTTACCGGCAAGTTACATGCAAAACCAGCATAACCTTATGCTTGCAGATCATGGGCTTGCAGTTGACCCGTCAAAAGTGTTATCGCCATATGCCATGCCTCCATGAAAAAAGCCGAAGGCCCAAGTGGGCTTTCGGCTGTTTAGGCGGACGCGAAACAATCAGGCCATGAAAACGGCGATGAAGGCCAGCAAGAAAATGAGCACAGCGCCCGCAATGGGCAGGACGATGGGCATCAAGGGAACAATGGACTCCACCACATCTTGCGGCTGGTCTTTGTGGCTGTCGTGATCGTGGTGGGACATGGGGTTCTCCATAAGAATGAACAAAACTGTGCTGGATTTTAGGGCAGACACCGCCACCGCACGAAAAGCTTTTACAGCAGCGCGTAGGTGGTGCTGGCGCGGCACACGCTCTGGCCGTCGCGGGCCCCGGCAATGTCAATTTCGCCAAAAACCAGGCTTTTTCCTGCGCGGATGATGCGTGCAGTCACCAGCGCGTCCTGGTTGGACAGCGGTTTGAGAAAGCTGGTGTTCAGTTGCACCGTGGTCATGGGCCGCTGGTTGCCCAAGCGGGTCACGATGGCCAGCACCATGGCGGTGTCGGCCGCAGACATCAGCGCCTGCCCGCACACCATGCCGCCCACGCGGCTGAGCTGCGCGTTTTGAGGCAATCGCAGGGTAACCACGCCATCCGAAAACGATTCCACCGTCAGCCCCAGGGCTTGCACCCAGGGCGCAAACCAGTCGGCCAGCGCCTGGCGCAGGGTGTCGGTGCTGACCAGGGTTGTGGGCGTGCTGGCTGGGGTTGAAGTGGTGGGTTCGCTCATGGGCGGTTTCCTTTCAAGGGTGTATTGATAGTGACAGCGTGTTACAGCAGCGTGGTGTCAAAACCGGCTTCACGCAGGCGCTCAATGACCTGCGCAATGTGCTCGCGTCCACGTGTTTGCAACACCAGTTCAATGGCCACGTTTTGCGCCGCCAGCAGGGTGAAAGCGCGCTGGTGGTGCACCTCGTCGATGTTGGCGCCCACCCCGGCCACCA
>JAUXXN010000096.1 GCA_030684755.1 Hydrogenophaga sp. | reverse complement strand
CGACGCCAGCCAGGCCAGCGTGCAGCTCACCTTCAGCGGTTATGTGGTGGCCTATGGCGGCCTGCAACTGCTCTACGGCCCGCTGTCCGACCGCCTGGGCCGCAAAAACATCCTCTTGTTCGGCCTCTTCGTGGCCGGCGTGGGCTCGGTGCTGGCGGCCCTGGCGCCCAACCTGGGCTGGCTCACCCTGGCGCGCGTGCTCCAAGGTGCGGGCAGCGCGGCCGGCATGGTGGTGGGGCGCGCCATGGTGCAAGACCTGTTTCAGGGCCCGGCGCGCACCCGCGTCATGGCCTACATCGGCATGACCATGGGCCTGTGACCGCCGCTGGCCACCATCATCGGCGGGCAGTTGCACGTGCGCCTGGGCTGGCAGTCCAACTTTGTGCTCATGGCCGTGCTGGCGGCGGTGCTGTTTGTGGCCGCCTGGCGCGGCCTGCCCGACCACCAAAAAGCCACCACCGTGCAACCGCACTGGCTGCGCGCCATGTGGGCCTCGTATGCGCGCCTGGCCCGCGAGCCCGCGTTCATTCTGTATGTGGCGCTGTTGTCCATGATCACCGCCACCTTCTACACCTTCCTCAGCGGCGCGCCCATGGTGTTGGGCGCCTATGGCGTGGGCCCCGAAGGCATTGGCTACTACATCATGAGCGTGCCACTGGCCTACATCGTGGGCAACTACCTCACATCGCACCTGGTGCACCGCACCGGTGACCGCCCCATGATGCTGCTCGGCCAAGCGCTCACCCTCAGCGGCGTGTCCCTCATGCTGGGCTTGGCGCTGGCCGGTTGGCACTCACCGCTGGCCTTTGCCTTGCCGCTCATGTTGCTGGGCATTGGGCACGGCTTTCTGGTGCCCCCAGCGCTGGCGGGCACCGTGAGCCTGGTGCCGGCGCTGGCCGGTTCCGCCGCCGCCGTGGCCGGCCTCATGCAGCAAATGATGGGCGCCGTGGGCGGTTTCACCGTGGGCCTGTTCACCCACGAAGGCGCGGTGAACCTGGGGCTTCTGATGCTGGGCTTTGCCTTGTGCGCAGCGGTGGCGCAGGGGTTGCTGCACCGGCTTGTTGCGCGGTCGGCGCGCCAGGGGCGTTGACCGGGCAAGCGAGATCGGGTGTTGGGTCTGGGTTTCGGTCGCACGGTGCTTGCCCGGCAGCCTCTTTTGCTCAAGCAGGTCTTGCTCAGGACGCGGGCTGAACAGGGCGACTTCTCTTGCGAGGAGCCAACAGAGGGGACTCCCCCAGTCGAATCGATGCGAACTTTTGCGCGGGTGCGGGCTTGGACAGGCCCTCGGTCGGGGCACTCTCGACCCAGTCGGGCATGGCAAAGGTCCTGCGGGCTTGAAGCCGCTTCATTCCCTCGTTCCACTCCCACAGCATGCGCAGCCCCACCGGCTCAAAGCCCTTGGTGTGTCTGACCTGAAAGAATGGGTGCAGGGCGGGCCACTCATAAACCTCATTGGCGCCCTGCACGGGCATCGTCAATGAGACAAGGTGCTCCTTGGCCACGCCTGGCAAGTAAGTGAGCACATGCCGGAATCCGTCTGGCGTTTCCAGACGCGCTACGCGATGCCCCTGAACGAAAACATGCAGGCTCATCGTGCACTCGGACCGGTATTGGTGCCGCTCTTGACCTCACTGAGCACCTCGTCAAGGGTGGGGCGGCGAACCAGCGGGGTGAACTGCACCTCGTGACCGAGCACCCGGAGCAATCGCAACAGTTTGGCCGCCGAAAAATCGTTGCCTGCCCCGGACTCGAATCGGGACAGGGCCTCTTGGCGCATGCCCACAGCCGAAGCCACCTCTACCTGTGTTTTGCCTGCTGCTTTGCGCAAGGCACGGAACTGCCGCCCTACGGCCGGTAGGTTGTCCAGGGGTTCCTTGCGAAAATATGCGTCTGTGGTCATAAAAAAACATTTACGGTTTAAACAATAACAACAAACGCATATTTTGGGATGAGCCTTTGCTGTCGCAATAGGCGGCAATCGGCTGCTGTATGGGTTTATGCGTTTTTTCGCATATAAATGCTGCCGCATGGGTAATTTATGCATCTTGGCGCATACTAATGACAGTGCACGGTACAACTCGCGGCCTTTGCCTTGTGCGCGGCGGTGGCGCAGGGGCTGCTGCACCGGCTTATCGCCCGGTCAGCGCGCCAGGGGAGCTGACCGGGCTGGTGCAGGGTCTGGGCTTCGGCTGGATTCGTTCAAACCAAGCCTACGACCCCATGACTTGGTATTCATCAGACGTCATCGGCTCGAAAGCCGCAGGCACACCACCGCGCAATTCCACCAACACACGCCGTGCAAACGGTGCACCCAACCGGTTGATGCGTTGGACTTTTGCTGTGATGGTCGAATGGTCGAGCAGTGCCGCCCGAAGGTCGTCCACCAAATACCGGGGTGCCCAGCCAATCATGTGACAGTCTGCTGTCTGTAGCTGAACTGCATAAGTGGTCGCTGGGTTGTTCACTTCAATCGCCACCTGCAAGGCTTCGCCAACGCTCAGCCGCTCCGCTCTTTCGCGTGCAGCAGCGGACACATGCCGCAGGCCATGCAAGAAAAAACGGCACTGGATCGTGCCATCAGACAACTTTCGTACTTCTGGGAAAACCTCCAGGCTGTCGGTTTGCCGTTCACCGCCCGTGAGGCCAAGAATCTCAATCGGGTCCGCGTTGGCGGGGTCCATATCCAGCCACTGCAAATACTCAGCAAAATCTTTTCGATTCGGTTCTAGAACGCGGTTCTTGAACAGCGGGAAAAGGGCGTTCGCTTCATAACGCCGGTCAAAGTCGGGGAACGCAATCAAGGGCTCGAACCCAGCTCGGTCGTGCGCGTGCTTGGCCCCATGCGTGTAGCGAAACACATAGTCTTTGCGGTCGTTAGATACATCCAGTCGACCAATGGGAAACCACGCCCTGGTGGGGTCGGGAGCCTGCCAGGCAACAAACAAAGTGCTCATTTCAAAATCTCAATCAAGGATGCTTGCGCACGAGAGACCATCGCTTGTGCGAAACTTTTTGCCTCTTCTGAGGCGCGCTCTGCGGGAAGTGCTTCGAAAATTTCTCTCACTTCACTGCTTTTTAAGGCTGCAATACGGTCCAGCGCTGGTCTGAAAAATACAGGATACGCTCTCGCCGCCACTTGAACAAAGCGAAGTGGGTTCTCCCCATGGCGTTCGTTCGGCCCTCGAAACATGCCGCCGCGTCCCTTTCCAACGTACCACCCCACACGGTTTGCGGCCAGCAATTCCCGCCTGCGCCCATCCTGCAGTTCTCTCCCCAATGAAGATGCGTGGTCAAAACTGGGGGCAACACTCAACTTCAGCATCTGCGGATCGCTCTGCAAGCCCGCCAAAAGTCCCCAGTTTTCGTGATGACGGTCGGTATTGCCTATCAATGCGTCCAGAACCATATAACCCGCGAGCTCCGTGAGGATGGCCTCGGCGCGGTCGGCGGGAAACAACCCCCGGATGGCGGCATCGATATTTTCGAGCGTGTGGTCAGACTGACGAAAGATCTTGTCCTTGTCATAGCCCGTCACTCTCAGTGCAAGAATTTCGTTTCCGTGCACCAGCGCCTCGCCAGCGTTCACATCGACAAAGTTCAGTGAAATGCAGCCGCGCTTGTCACCGTACTTGGCGAGTTCGACGGTTGCCGCCCTGATACCCAAAGCCTTCGCAATCTCTGCCGCTGCTTTCTCTGACCAATCCTCGCCTGTGTTGGGACGCGCCTCCTTGAACAGCCACCGCTTGTCTTCCAGGAGGACCCAAAACTTGGGTTTGCTTCCCAGCTGCTCGGTGTCCTCACGGGCATCCATGGGAATGTCGATGATGGGGTTCATGTCAACCGATCCCATCCGTTCAGAGCTGTGCGATTTTCTTCAACGCATCCGTCAGGCGCTCCGCCCCATCAATCGGGTTGTTCTCGAAAACCATCATGTAGCGGTAGTCCCGCCCAGCCTTGGATTCCCAGAGTTTGCCCAGCTTGAGCTTCAATTCAGAGTCGCTGTTGTCGCGGTCATCGCCTTTGGTTTCCAGCGCGATGATCTTGCCCGCCTTGGTTTTGACGATGAAATCTGGATAGTGATTGAGGAAGCCGTTGATGCGAAAACCCTTGCCGCGCGACAGATTGCGGTGCCACCACTTCACGCTCTCCAGATTGGCAATATCGTTGATAAGCCGTCGCTCGAAGTCGCCCATGGCGGCCTCGGTCGTATAGATGCTTTTCGGCACCGAACTGGCGTTGGCGCTGGGCGTAATCGACTCGGGCAGTTGAAACCCCGGCTGAATAACGATACGGTCCATATCCAGCAAATCAACAAAGGTTTTCAGTGCATGCACATCGGCCAGCGTTGAAATCTTTTTCTTGATTTTGCGCACATAGGCCACATCCCGCTCAATGCAGTCGCGCACCTGATCCGCGCTCATATCGGACACGATGCGGCGCACATACGCCTTCACCTCCGGGTCGCTGATCGGGTACATGTTGCCGATCAACTCGGTGAGCCGCGTCACCAGGTTGGCGATCTGGCTTTCCTGCGGCAGGCTCAGCAGGTAAGCCGTGAACCGCGCCCGCTCGTTCACCGCCAGCTTGAAAGCCTTGGGCGCGTAGTTTTCGTCGCCCAACTGCTCCAGGTCCACGCGGTACAACTCGGTTTCAACGTCGTCAAAATTGATCGCCGCATCGGCTTGCGACAACCGAAATTCCTTCAACAACTCTTCCTTCTCAAAAAGTTGAAACGGCTGGTTCGTGTCGAAGAACCCCCCGTTCTGGACCTTGATGAAAAACTGCGGAAGCGCCAGATTGGTCGCATCTTCACGAAACACATCTTTCAAGCGGTGGCGGTTCATTTTGTCCTCCAGTTCTGGGGTCACACCTTCTTCGGCGGCTTGGGCCTTGGCTTCAAAAGCCTCGTTTTCGGCCTGTGCCTGGGCCTTGATTTGTTCGACAAATGAGGCCGCAGGTGAAACCGCAACCGCAGCGGGTTCCATAGCCGCCTCGCCCGCTTCGGGCAGTTGGGCCGCTGTTTGCCAATCGGGCGCGGGCGCACCCAAATCCAAACCATCCTCTTCACGGCCTGTTGCTGCTGGCACAGCGTCAAACAAGTTCAGGGTCTTTGCGGGTGTGGCGTTGTCAGGCACCGGCGTGGGGCTTTCCTCTTCCACTGCGCGAAAGTCCTTGTCGGTAAAGCCCGCCCGGTTCAAGCCCTTCACCACGCTTTGCAAGGTGTCCATGAAGCGGTTACTGGCCGTGAACACATACGACAAATTCAACAGGTCGTGGCTGTGCTGTTGTACATGAGGCATGCGCAGCACGCGACCCAGAATCTGCTCCACATCCACCGCCGAAGTTTTGTCGGCCAGCGACGCCAGGATGTAGGCGTTCGGGCAATCCCAGCCTTCCTTGAGCGCGTTCACCGTGATGATGTAGCGCACCGGGCAATCGCGGCCCATCAGGTCCACGCCCTTGAGTTCGTTGATGTCGGCGGTTTTGATCTTGATCTGCTCGGCGGGCACCTTCCACTCGATCAGCTTGTCGCGAATCTTCTCAAACGTCGTGTTGTCGTCTGCCGTGCGGGGCTGCGCCTGAAACAGCACGATGGGTCGAATGCGTTTGCCGCCTGCAGCGGCTTCTTTGTCGGCCATGGCTTCCAACTGCCCGCGAAGAATGAGTGCCGACTCCATCACCTCGGTCTTGCTGCTGCGGTTGGCCACAATCACCGGCAGCTTCACCATGTGCTGGTTTTTGAGCGCCAGCGCATCCACGAAGCTGATGATGTTGCTGTTGTTGCGCGGCGTGGCCGTCAGGTCCAGGATGAAGTCCGGGTTCAGGTTCTTCATCATCTCCACCGACAGCAGGCTTTCCGCGTTGTGGCTCTCGTCCACCACCACCACGGGCCGCAGCCGCCGGATCACGTTGATCAAGGCCGACGCGTCGTGCTCGGGCAGCAAACAGTCGCCGCTGTCCCCGTTGTCGGGCAGCAGGAACGAGGCCAAGTTGCCGTTTTCCTGAAAAATCTTGCGGTCTTCCTTATTTTTGGCGCGCAGCGAATCAAAGCTCATCACCACGATGGACAGTTGCCCTTGCGCCGTGTCGTACGAAAAACCGGCACCCATCAGCAGGTCGCGCTTTTCATACACCGCCACCCGGTGGCGAAATAGTTGGTCTAGCCGTTTGCGGTAAGGGTGGGCCGGGTTGTTAAGTGCTTGAACGGTCTGGTCCAAGATGGTGAGCGATGGCACCAGCCACACCACCATCTTGGGCCGCATCGGGCTGCGCTTGGAGAGTGCGCTGAAAATCGTGTCGAGCGCGTTCACCGCAATGAACGTTTTGCCGCCGGCGGTGGGCACCTTGGCGCAAATATGCGGCACACCGGGCACCGTGTTTTTGTAGGGCTCCATGCCCTGCCGCCCGCCCGCGCTGCCCATGCGCACCCCTTTGCCCACCCAATAGTCGGCAAAGGCCTGCGCCAGGTTGGGGGTGCGGTCCAGCACGTCCAGATAATCGGCCAGATCGCGCAGTACCCGCGTTTGGTAGTCCTTGAGTTCCATGGTGTTGCGGTTCCCTGTGGTGTGGTTCTGGCTCAGAAGCGCGTGATGTCGCGTGGAATCTTCTTGAAAATGATGCCGTGCTGCGCCATGAAGGCCGCCGACAGCAGGCAGCGGTCGGCATAAATGATGGCCGTATCGGGCTTACCCGCGCCGGTGCTGCCGCCAAAACGCAGCCCACCCAGAAAATCCATATCCAGGCACGTTGCCCGCTCGGGTTCGTAGTGGAAGATCCAGGCCGTTTCGCGGTTCAGCCCCAGCAGGTACGGGCTGTGGGGGTTGTCTGCCGTGGTTTGATCTTCGGTCGGAATGCCTTCGCTGTAGGCCACATAGGCGCGAATGGCTTCGGTGCCCACGGCTTCGTTGAGGTTGTCGTCGGGTAGGAAGATGGGCTCGCCGATGGTGTAGTAATCAAAGTCGCCGCCGAGGGCTGACGCAGCATCTTTGCCTTCGCCATATCCTTCCATGGCCCGCTGAACACGCTTGGAGGTGATTCTTTCTGCATAGTCCTCCATTTCGATCATGATGAAACGCCGCCGCCCATTATCGGAAGCATTCGCCTTCAGAACCGCATGGGCTGTCGTTCCACTGCCTGCAAATGAATCCAAAACCAGTGCGTCGGCTGGCGCTGACAAGGCAAGGATTTTTTCGACCAGCTTCACGGGCTTCGGCGTAGGAAACGTCTCCATATCACTGACACCGACGATGGCCTTTATCTCTTTGTTGGCCTCTCGGTTGTCACCGGCATCGGTGTATGGCCACCACGTCCACGGCACCATATCGGCATCACTCTCACTCCAAAATTTCTTTCGCTGTGCCATGCCATTGCCATCTTTACCGAAATAGATCCGGTTATCTGCTAGCAGCTTCTTGTAAAGGTCTTCGGTGGTACTCCAGCAGCGCCCTTTTGGTGGCCAAAGTTCCCTGCCACCAGGGGTGGTGATTTTGTAGGTGAGGTTTTCGCGAATATTGGGGGCGTGAAACGGTACGGCCAGCCAATCACCACGCGGATCTTTGTCCCGGTTCGTGTAGGTGTCACGCTGTTTTTGCTCTTTACCTTCTTTTGCCAAGGACA
>JAUXXN010000095.1 GCA_030684755.1 Hydrogenophaga sp. | reverse complement strand
TGGATGGCGTTGAGCGAAGCCATGTCAAACATGCCGCGGCCAATGCCGCTCTGGTTGGTGGCCAGCACCACGCGCCATCCGCCCTGGATGAGCAGCGCCACCGCTTCGAGCGCACCGGGCAGCGCCTCCCACTCGTCGGGCGAGGCCACGTAGTCGTCCCGGTTGCGGTTGAGCGTGCCGTCGCGGTCGAGGATGAGCAGTTTCATGCGGGTTTCCTTCGATGGGGTGTGACGGCGACAGCGCTTCTTCTGCTTAAGCCGCCAGGCGGGAGAGATCGGCCACGCGGTTCATGGCCTCGTGCAGGGTTTTGAGCAGGCCGAGCCGGTTGGCTTTGAGGGCCGGGTCTTCGGCGTTGACCATGACGCCGTCAAAGAACGCGTCCACCGGGGCGCGCAACGCGGCGAGCGCTTGCAGGCTGGCGGTGTAATCGCCGGCTTCGAACTGGGTGTTGGCGGCGGGCACGGTGGCTTGCATGGCGGCGAACAGCGCTTGTTCAGCGGTTTCTACCAGTAGGCTTTCTTGCACCGCAGAGCCCTGCCCTTCGGACTTTTTCAGGATGTTGCCGATGCGTTTGTTCGCCGCCGCCAGCGCAGGGGCTTCGGGCAAGGCGGCGAAAGCGCGCACGGCGTGCAGGCGCTGGCCCACGTCGGCCAGGCGCTGCGGACGCAGGGCCAGCACGGCGTCCACTTCTTGCGCGCTGTAGCCTTGCTCGCGCAGGCTACCGGCTAAGCGGTCGTAGACGAAATCGGTCAGAGCGGTTGTAGCGTCGGTGATTTTGTCGCCAAATGCCGGTACAGCGCTGGCCACCAGCGAGCCCAGGTTCAACGGCAAGTCCTTCTCCACCAACATCCGAATCACCCCCAGCGCATGCCGCCGCAGCGCAAACGGGTCTTTGTCGCCGGTGGGCAGGTTGCCAATGCCGAACATGCCGACCAGCGTTTCCAGCTTGTCGGCCAGCGCCACCACCACGCCGGTCATGTTGCGCGGCAGCTCGTCGCCAGCGAAACGTGGTTTGTAGTGGTCTTCAATGGCCTGTGCCACGGTGTCGCCCAGGCCGTCTTGGCGGGCGTAATAGCCACCCATGATGCCTTGCAACTCGGGGAATTCGCCCACCATGTCGGTCAGCAAATCGGTTTTGGCCAACCGAGCAGCCAGCAGCGACTGGCCTGCGAGTTCGGCACCGCCCAGTTGCAGACCAATGGTTTCAGCTATGGAGCAGACACGCTCCATGCGCTCGCCCTGCGTGCCCAGCTTGTTGTGATAAACCACCTTGGACAGGCCTTGCACACGCGATTCCAGCGTCTTCTTGCGGTCCTGGTCAAAGAAAAATTTGGCGTCGGCCAGGCGCGGGCGCACCACGCGCTCGTTGCCGCCGATCACGGCGCTGGCGTCGTCGGGGCTGATGTTGCTGACCACGAGGAATTTGTTGGTCAGCTTGCCTTGCGTGTCCACCAGCGGGAAGTATTTCTGGTTGGCCTTCATCGTCAGGATCAGGCACTCCTGCGGCACGTCGAGGAACTGCTTTTCAAACTCGCAGATGAGCACATTGGGACGCTCCACAAGCGCGGTCACTTCGTCCAGCAGCGCGTCGTCTTCAATCGGCTGGCATCCGCCGCCCACCTTGGCAGCCGCCGCAGCCAGCTGGCGCACGATCTCGGCCTTGCGCTCGGCGAACGAGGCGATCACCGCGCCGTCCCTCAAGAGCGTGGCGGCGTAGGCGTCGGCGTCGGCCAGCTGCACCGGGTCCACAGCGGCTTCAAAGCGGTGGCCGTGCGTGCTGTTGCCAGCGGTGAGCCCCAGGGCTTTCACCGGCACCACGTTGGCGCCGTGCAGCGCCACCAGGCCGTGGGCGGGGCGCACAAACTGCACGCTGCTCCAGCCGGGCAACTCGCAATCGGTTTGCAGCTGATACGTCATCACCTTGGGAATGGGCAACTTGGCCAGCGCTTCGTCCAGCGCTTTTTGCAGGCCCACGGCCAGGTCCGCGCCGGGCACCACGCTGTCGTAAAACAGCGCTTCGGCTTTGCCGTCGGGCGCGCGCTTCAGTCCAGCTACGGCCGATGCGTCGGCGCCCAGTCCGGCCAGGCGCTTGAGCAGCGCGGGGGTGGCTTGGCCGCTGGCGTCCAGGCCCACGCTCACCGGCATGAGCTTTTGCGAAACGGC
>JAUXXN010000094.1 GCA_030684755.1 Hydrogenophaga sp. | reverse complement strand
GCTGGTTGTGGACCAAGTCGATTATGGCGCCCGCCTCGGCCACGGTGGCGGAGATGCCCCCCAGGTTGCCCGGCACAGCGCCGCCATTCACCTGTATCCGCGCCAGCCGCCCGGCGCGCACCATCCCGCGTTCAAAGATGGAGGCCAGCAGCAGCGGGTCGATGTTGCCGCCGCACAGCACCAAGCCCACCCGCTTGCCCGCGAAGCGCTCGGGGTACTTCAACACCGCTGCCAAACCGGCGGCACCGGCTCCTTCGACCAGCGTTTTTTCAATCTCCAGCAGCATCACGATGGCCTGCTCAATATCGCCCTCGTCCACCAGCACCAAGTCGTTCACCTTGTCTTGGATGATGGCCCGGGTGATGAGCCCCGGCGTGCCCACCGCAATGCCCTCGGCAATGGTGCTGCTGCCCTGCGGCAGGTGTGTGCCTTTGATGGCGTTGTACATGGCGGGGAAGCGCTCGGTCTGCACGCCGATGATTTCAATGTCGGGTCGAATGGCGCGCGCGGCAGTGGCCATGCCCGCCAACAAGCCACCACCGCCCACCGCCACCACCAGTGTGTCCAGGTTAGGCTGCTCGCGCAGCATTTCCAGTGCCACCGTGCCTTGGCCCGCCACGATGGCCGCGTCGTCGTAAGGGTGCACAAACACCAGGCCCTGCTGCTGCGCCAGCGCGTAGGCGTGGGCGCGCGCTTCGTCCAGCGTGTCGCCGTGCAGCACCACCTCGGCCCCGAAGCCGTGGGTGCGGTCAATCTTCACGCCGGGTGTGAAGCGCGGCATGACGATGACCGCACGAATGCCCAGCCGCTGCGCGTGGTACGCCACGCCCTGTGCGTGGTTGCCCGCGCTCATGGCCACCACGCCCCGGGCGCGCTCGTCGGCGCTCAGCTGCGAGAGCTTGTTGCACGCACCGCGCTCTTTGAACGAGGCGGTGTATTGCAGGTTTTCAAACTTTAAAAACACCTGGCAGCCGGTGAGCTGCGAAATGGTGCGCGATTCCACAAAAGGGGTGTTCAGAACCTGCCCGATCAGGCGCTGGGCGGCGGCTTCAATGTCATGTCGTTCAAGCATGCCGCCATTGTGGCCCGTCACCGTGACTCGCTTACATGGGGAAAAGCCCCACAAATGGCTCAAACACGCTCCATCACACTCTTCCATGAAACATCAAGCTGGGTTATGTTCCGCTCAATGGTTGATGGTTGTTCGAGCATGATCGAAAAACGCCCGGCCTGCCAGCTTTGCGCAAGTCCTCTCAATGCTGAAAGTCGGTCGCCTGCTTGGGGCCGTCAACGTTTTTTCTGGAGGTATCTGGATGAGCAAACGCACGGTGCAGCCCGCAAGCCCTTGGCCCAGGGCGGTGCTGGAACCGCGAGAGCCCGGCGAAGGGCGCAGCCCCTGCGCGGCAGATGGCCGGGTGTTTGTGCCCCCCGGCCTGCGCCAGGCCCCGGTGCTGGATCTCATGTGTTCGCACTTCGTGCTCACCCTCGCTGCGCGCCAAGGCCTGCGTTTCAATGTGCGGCGCGACCTGAACACCTTGCTATCGCTGGCCGGGCGTCACCTGGTGTGGCCACTGACCGCGCTGGGCCGCCTGCGTGAATTTTTGCAACGACGTTGCACCGACAACGACCTCTGGAGCGGCCACGCCCGCCTGAGCACCTCCACCTTCATGGAGCGCTACGGCACTTGGCGCGGCCCCTACGAAGAAGGCACGCTGTTCTTCTACCTCGACGAATACGCCAAAGAATCGCCCAAAGACCTGCTCGCGGTGCTCGCCGTCACTGGTGACTGGCTCAGCCAGACGCTCAAAAAACAATCCACTCTGGTTGAGAAAAACATCGATGCACTGGCTGGTCTTCTGCAGCTGAACCGCGCAGAACGCGCCCTGCTGCTTTACGGCACGCTGGCGCGCTACCAGCGCGATTTGCGCTCCATCTTGGTCGAATTCAAAGTCAGCAACGCGCCCGAAGCCTACGCGGCCCTTGCCGATGTGGCCGGCGTGAAAACCAGCGAAGTGGGCGAAGCGCTGCGCGTGGGCTCGCGGCTGGAGCGCATCGGCATGGTCGAAAACCTCATCTCCGAGCACAACATCACCGACCTCGCCGACCTCATGAAGGTCAGCGAAAAACTGCCGCCTGTGCTCATGCGCGAATACCGCAGCCAAAGCGAGCTGATGGCCGTGTTCACCCGCCCCGCCGCCCGCTCAACGCTCAGCCCCAAAGACTTCGCCTTTGTGGGCGACGACGTGCAGTTGCTCAGCGCCCTGCTGCGCGAAGCCGTGGCGCGCAAGGAACCGGGCGTCAACATCTTGCTCTACGGCCCGCCGGGCACCGGCAAAACCGAGCTGGCCCGCGTGGTGGCGCAGGCCGCCGGGCTGGAGCTTTTTGAAGTGGAGTACGCCGACCGCGACGGCAACGCCCTGAGCGGGCGCGACCGCTACCGCTCGCTGCAAATCGCCCAGGTGTTTTTGAAAGGCACCGCCCATTCGGTGCTGCTGTTTGACGAGGTGGAAGACGTGTTCCCGCCCATATCCAGCGAAGCCGCGCAGCTCATGGCGCGCGCCGAACACGTGGCCGCGCCGCACACCGGCAGCGTCAGCGGCAAGGCTTGGGTCAACCAGATTCTGGAAACCAACGCCGTGCCCACGCTGTGGGTAACCAACCGCATCGAGCAAATCGACCCCGCCTTTCGCCGCCGCTTCGCCTACCACCTGGAACTGAAAAGCCCGCCACCCGGCGCACGCGAACAACTGGTGCGCAAAACGCTGGAAGACGTGCCCGTGTCCGACGCGCTGGTGGCCCGCCTCACCGAGCGCAAAGGCCTCACGCCCGCGCAAATTCGCACCGCCGTGCGCTTCGCCCAACTGGCCATGCCAGCAGCCCCCAGCGCCAAACGCCGTGGCGGCAAAGCAGCCAGCACAGCCAGCGCGCCGGTGTTGGACGCCCTCATCGAGCGCCAACTGCAACACGCCGACCAAGCCCTGGGCCGACGCCCCGACGCTTCGCAACGCCCCAGCGCCACCCAATACAGCCTGGATATGCTCAATGTGCAATCGCGCTATGCGCTGCCGCGCATCGTCAGCGCCCTGAAAGCGCGCGGCCACGGTTGCCTGTGTTTTCACGGCGCGCCCGGCACCGGCAAAACCGCCCTGGCCGAACACATGGCGCAGCAACTGGAACGCCCACTCATGGTGCGCCGCGACAGCGACTTGGTGAGCAAATTTGTGGGCGAAACCGAACAGCACATGGCCGCCATGTTCCGCGAAGCCGAGGCCGAGAAAGCTGTACTGTTGCTGGACGAAGCCGACAGCTTTTTGCAAGACCGCCGGGGTGCCCAGCGCACCTATGAAGTGACCGAGGTGAACGAAATGCTGCAAGGCATGGAACACTTTGCGGGCATCTTCATTTGCACCACCAACCTCATGGACCGCATCGACCAAGCCGCGCTGCGCCGCTTCACCTTCAAAATCCAGTTCAACCCGCTCACCAGCGAACAGCGCGAACGCATGTTTGTGGTGGAAGCCTTGGGCGGTCAGAAGGCTGCGCTGACGGATGTCCTGCGTTCCCGTCTGGCCCGGCTGCAACAGCTGTGCCCAGGCGACTTTGCCGCCGTGAAACGGCAGGTGGAGATACTCGCCGAGGTGCTGCCGCCCGAAGAATTTCTGGCCCAGTTGGAGGCCGAACACCGCATCAAACCCGAGGTGCGCGAGTCGCGGGGTATGGGTTTTTTTGGGTGAGCGTGGGGTGGGCTGTTCATGCCTATGCCGCCCAAACGTACAGAACTCGGCAGATGACCACTTGGCCAAATGGTATTGGGAATTGATCCTATTTAACCTGTGCGAGTTGTGTATTTGCAACAAGTAATCGATACTTTTTTGCGCGATCTGATTGATGTCAGAGAAAAACCAACTTGCTTCAGTTAAATTTTATATTCCAATATTTAACCAATCACAGGAGGTTTTCATGAAATTCAAATCCTTTGCACTTGCTTCGGCACTTTTCGCAACCGCATTCACTGTTCACGCGGGTGAGGTGTACGTCGGAGCCGGGTTCCCTGGGTTGACGCTGGGTTACTCGCACACGTTGTCTCCCACCGTCAAGCTTCGTGGCGAGTATGCCGGTGGACTGTCACTGAACAAAGACGGCAAAACTGGTGGCGTTAATTACAACGCCAAAATCAAAACCAACCGTGTCGGCGCCTTTGCCGACTGGTTCCCCACCAGCACAGGCTTTCACCTGACCGGTGGCATCACCGCCAGCGACATCGGTGGCAATTTCACGGCCCGTGGTGGTGCTGGCCAGACCATTAACAACAAACCGGTTGATCTGACAGGTAAAGAACTGAGTATTTCAGTTACTTATCCTGATGTCACGCCTTACATTGGCATGGGCTGGAGCAGCAAGCCCAGCAATGCCACAGGCTGGGGGTTTTACGGCAACATTGGCTTGCAAATTGGCAAGTTCAAGACCAATTACACCGAGAATGGCGTAATTGGTTCGGGAGGCATTACCCAAGCCGACGTGGAAGTTGAAGTGAACAAAGTGCGTGACGCTGTCAACAAACTTTCCGTCTTGCCATCGGTATCACTTGGTTTGACATACCGTTTCTGAGTCCGATCTTTCATCATTACCGTGAAAGCCCATCTGCCCTATCGGTAGCCGATCAAGCGGCCCGCAGTGATCACCCCTAACCAGAGCACGATGGACAGCAGCCCGTGCAGCCGCCAAGCCCGCTTCGGCGGCGCACCGGGCGCAACGCCCACCAACTTCCAACTCGGTGAATACCGCAACACCAGCGCATTGACCACGCCCGCGCCCAGCAGCGCCAGCTTGATGCCGAACAGCGGTTCGGCCACATAGTCGAGCGGGCGGGTTGCGAAAAGCAGGGAGCCGGTGAGCAGCGCCAGCACGAGCCCAGTAATGGCCACTGGGATCAGCGTGTTCGCAAGGTGTTCCAGCGGCGTGCGCTGGAAGAACCCCATCAACCGCAGGTCCAGCGGCACGATGGCGCCGAACAGCAGGGCGATGCCCACCACATGCCCGGTGTTGACCAGCGGGTACAGCCAGATGGACGAGCGCAGCAGCTGCGATAGGGTGCTGTCTTGCAGGGCGGCGGCCAGCGCTTCCATGGGGGTTTCAACGATCCGGCTGGGCGGTTCGCGGATCAGTTGCGGTCGGGGTAGAGGTCGAAGGTTTTGCCGTCGATGAGCAGGCGCTCGGCCTTGAACACGCGCTTGTTGGGGTCGGTGTGTTTGTGGCCCGACACGGTGAGCTTCACGCCTTTGGCCAGCAGCTCGTCTTTGAGCCCAGCGCGCTGGTTGCGCCACGGCTGGCCCACTTCGACGATCCACTGGGCGCCGTCTGCCGCCGTGAGCGTGAGTTCGCCGTGGGGGTTGCCGAGCTTGGCCGCAACGATGGTGCCGGTGAGTTCGGCGTTCACGTCTTCGGCCCAGGTCCAGCCGTGGTGGGCAGCGGCGGGAGCCACAGCCACGGTGGCCGTGGCGAACACCAAGGCTGCACCAGCCATGGACCAAAGGGCGCGTCGTTTGAGGGGCGTTTGCAGGGTGGGCATGGGTTCCTCGCTGAAGTCAGGGGGTGGCACAAGCAGTGGATGGGATCGCTGTGTGGCTTCTGAGTTCAAGCAGTTTGCGTGCATGCCGCTGGCAGCGCAACCGTTGGCCCTGCGCGAAAGGGGTGCTTTGGCGAAGGGCGCACCGGCGGGGCTGCAACCTGCCCAGTGCGCCGTTTACCGGCAAACCAGGTCGTCAGCATCCAGCGCAGGCGGGCGCGTCAGGTCTTCGTCGATGCCCATGACCGCGCTGGCCCGCTCAATGGCCCGCCACAGCGGCGGTGGCATCTTCAAAATGTCGTCGGGCGAGTCGGCCTGGGCGATCCAGCGGCTGATTTGTTGGTGCTGGTCGGGGGTCAGCAAGGCTAGGTTCAGCATTTCGTCGATGGTTTTCATGGTGGCTTTGCGGAGGTCTTGGGGTATGGCTCCCATGCTGTCACAAATTGTGCGCGCCAGCTTTCGCGCCACCAGCTTTTCCTGAGAGTTTCACCGCAACCCCGCCTTCCTCAACCGGTAGCCAAACTGCCGCAGCGTGAGCCCCAGGCTTTGCGCGGCCTGGCTTTGGTTGCCGTGGTGGCGCAGCAGGGCGTCTTGCAGGGTTTGGGTGCTGTGGGATCGGGCGCTTTGGTATTCGCGCACCAGGCTTGCTGACAGGGGCAACGCCTGCGGCGTTTCGGGCGCGGCCAGCGGCGCCCAGGCGGCCGGCATGAAGCGTTCCAGCGCGGCGGCGGTCACCAGCGTGTGGTCGGCCAGCAGCACGATGCGCTCGATCAGGTTGCCCAGCTCGCGGATGTTGCCGGGCCAGTCGTGCGCTTCCAGCCGGGCCAGCGCGTCGGGTGCCAGGTAGACGTTGCGCTGGTGCGACTGGTTGGCGCGGCTTACAAAATGCAGCGCCAGGGCGCGCACGTCTTCGCGCCGCTCGCGCAAGCTGGGCAGGCGGATGGGGATGACGTTGAGGCGGTAATACAGGTCTTGCCTAAAGCGCCCGGCCTGCACCTCGCGGGCCAGGTCGCGGTGGGTGGCGGCCACCAGCCGCACGTCGATGCGCAGTTCGCGCTGACCGCCCAGGCGCACCAGCGTGCCTTCTTGCAGGGTGCGCAGCAGCTTGCTTTGCATGGGCAGCGGCAGTTCGCCAATTTCGTCCAGAAAAATGGTGCCGCCGTTGGCCTGCTCGAACCAGCCGGGGCGCGCCGTGTTCGCGCCGGTGAAGGCGCCGCGCTCGTGGCCGAAGAGTTCGCTCTCAAACAGCGTTTCCGGTATGGCCGAGCAGTTCACCTTGATGAAGGGCTGCGCATGGCGCCCGCTGGCCAGGTGCACGGCGCGGGCAAACAGCTCTTTGCCGGTGCCCGACTCGCCCAGAAGCAGCACGGTGGCCTGCGACTGCGACACCCTTTCCAGCTCACCCAGCGCCTGCAGCAGCGCGGGCGAACGGCCAATGAGGCCGTAGCGGGCGGTGTGGGTGTCCAGCGCACGGCTGAGCTGCTGGTTGCGGGTTTGCAGCTGGCGCGTCTGCTCGGCCACCAGTTGCTCCAGCTGCAACAGCTGCCCGGCCAGCGTGGCCAGCAGGCGCAGCACGGTGATGTCGTCGTTCAGGTGGCGCTGGCGGCTTCGGATGCGGTGGCAGGCCAATACGCCCACGGTGGCGCCGTTGATTTGAATGGGCAGCGCAATAAAAGCCACGGTTTGCGGTGGCAGGTCGGCGCGGGCCACGGTGCGAAACAGAAACAGCGGCTCGGCGTCCACGTCTTGCACGATGGCGGGCAGCCCGCTGGCTAGCACGCGCCCGGTGATGCCTTCGCCCCACTGAAATACGCCGCGCGCCGCCTCTGCCGCCGTGAGGCCGTAGGCGTGGCGCACCGACGCTGTGCGCGGTGTGTTGCCGCTGTCGCTGTCGTCGGCCAGCACCATGCGGCCCCGGTTCAGGCCCAGCAGTTCGCTCATAAGGTGCAACATTTCACGCAGCACAAAAGCGGGTGCCAGGCTGCGGCCCACGAGCTTCATCACCTCGCGCATGAGCAGGAGTTCCTGGACGGGCCAGTCGGTGGCGGGGGAGGCGCCGGCGTCGGTGGTGGTGTGGATGGTCATGTGCGTGTCGGTTGCTACCACGTTAAGCAAGCATTGCACCAAGCGCTTTTTTGGACTCCCATACGAAAGCACGCTTGAATGTCTTGCATTTAAATTAAACAAAGTTTTAATATGGCGCTTCAGTTTGAAAGAAAGCTTGCATATGAAGCGCGTCACGGGCAGCTACACCACCCACACCACGCTCGGGGAGCCGGTGAAGGCCTTCGTGCCCTTTCCGCTGCCGCCGGCCGAGCCGGCCCTGGCCGAGACCGCCTGGGGGGAACGCAACCGGGCTGCCCAGATGGCGCTGGCGCGCCTGTCTGCCGTGGCGGGCTTGGTGCCCTCGGTGGACTGGCTGCTGTACAGCGCCATTCGGAAAGAGGCCTTGATGACCTCCCAGATTGAGGGCACGCAGGCCACGCTGACCGATCTGTTCGACGAAGAGGCCGGTCTGGTGGTGAGCAACACCGATGACGTTGAAGAGGTCACCAATTACCTGCAGGCGTTTCGGCTGGTGCAGGACAACCTGCGCGACCCGGCGGGCCTGCCCATCAGTGTGCGGCTGCTCTGCAACGCGCACCGCCTGCTGCTCAACGGCGTGCGCGGCACGGGCAAACAGCCTGGTGAACTGCGGCGCTCGCAGAACTGGATCGGTGGCACGCGGCCCGGCAACGCGGTGTTTGTGCCGCCGCCGGCTGATCAGGTGCCCAGCCTCTTGGCCGATCTGGAGCGATTCATTCACGCCCCCGGCGACGAACTGCCAGCGCTGGTGAAGGTGGCGCTGGTGCATGTGCAGTTTGAAACGGTTCACCCGTTTCTGGACGGCAACGGGCGCATGGGGCGGCTGCTGATCGCGGCCTTGCTGGAGCACTGGGGTCTGTTGCCGGAGCCCTTGATGTATTTGAGCGGCTACCTGAAGCAACACCAGGGCACGTATTACCGGCACCTGTCGGCCGTGCGCACCGAAGGCGACTGGGAAGGCTGGGTCGGCTTCTTTCTTGAAGGGGTGGAAGTGGCCGCCGCCCGGGCCGAGCAGGACATCGTGGCGCTGGCCACCCTTGTAGCCGCCGACCGGCGTCGCCTGTTGCAGCACCCACAGGCCAGTCCGGCCAGCTACCGGCTGTTCGAGTTGCTGCCCACCATGCCGCGTTTCAGCCTGGAGCGCATCCGCCAGGCGCTGGGCACCACATTCCCCACGGCCAGCGCTGCGGCGAAGGTGCTGCAGGAACTGGGCATCGTGACGGAGGTAACGGGGCAGAAGAAGAACCGCATCTTCAGCTATCAGGCCTATATTGACTTGCTCTCCCGATGAACAGCGCAGTGCCTGGGCTGGCGACGGGCGCATCGTCCGGCGCACGGCGTTGCGGAAGTCGATGGCATAAAATCTCACCCTCTCAAGGAGCGCTGCAGCGCCGGAGGCATCGGCCAGATGCCGGTTCCGGTGTCAGGCTTGAGACATCGGGCCCACATGGCCCCGGCCGGTCATCCGGCCCCGCAACGGCGCTCACCAGTTTCAGTCTGCAACCCTGGTGAGCCCCATGTCCGTTGATCCCACCCTGTCTTCTTCGTCGTCCTCCGTGGCGGTGCCACCCATGTTGCTCTCCGGCCTGGAGCCGTTGCGCATCGGCGAGGGCAGCCTGTTCGTCAACATTGGCGAACGCACCAACGTCACCGGCTCCAAAGCCTTTGCCCGCATGATCCTGAACGGCGAGTACGAGCAGGCACTGGCCGTGGCGCGTCAGCAGGTGGAAAACGGCGCGCAAGTGATCGACATCAACATGGACGAAGCCATGCTTGACAGCAAGGCAGCGATGGTGAAGTTTTTGAACCTGATTGCGGGCGAGCCCGACATTGCGCGCGTGCCGGTGATGGTGGACAGCTCCAAGTGGGACGTGATCGAGGCCGGCCTGCGCTGCGTGCAGGGCAAGGGCGTTGTCAACTCCATCAGCATGAAAGAAGGCGTGGCCGAGTTCAAGCGCCAAGCCGGGCTGGTGAAGCGCTACGGCGCGGCTGCGGTGGTGATGGCCTTTGATGAAAAAGGCCAAGCCGACACCTACGAGCGCAAGGTGGAAATTTGCGAACGCGCCTACCGGGTGCTGGTGGACGAGGTGGGCTTCCCGCCGGAAGACATCATCTTCGACCCCAACATCTTCGCTATCGCCACCGGCATCGAAGAGCACAACAACTACGCGGTCGATTTCATCAACGCCACGCGCTGGATCAAGGAAAACCTGCCCGGCGCAAAAGTCAGCGGCGGCGTGTCCAATGTGTCGTTCAGCTTCCGGGGCAACGACCCGGTGCGCGAAGCGATCCAAACCGTGTTCCTGTTCCACGCCATCCAGGCGGGCATGGACATGGGCATCGTCAACGCCGGCATGGTCGGTGTGTACGACGAACTGGAACCCGAACTGCGCGAGCGGGTGGAAGACGTGGTGCTGAACCGCCGCGCCGACGCGGGCGAGCGCTTGATTGAAGTGGCCGAGAACGCCAAGGGCGCGGCCAAGGACGACAGCAAAAAGAACGAATGGCGCGGCCTGCCGATTCGCGAGCGGCTCACGCACGCGCTGGTGCGCGGCATGAACGAGCACATCACCGAAGACACGGAAGAAATGTGGCGCCTGATTGAGGCCGACGGTGGGCGCCCACTCAACGTGATTGAAGGCCCGTTGATGGACGGCATGAACGTGGTGGGCGATTTGTTTGGCCAAGGCAAGATGTTTTTGCCGCAGGTGGTGAAAAGTGCCCGCGTGATGAAGCAGGCCGTGGCCCACCTGCTGCCCTATATCGAAGCCGAAAAACTGGCGTTGCAGGCGGCGGGTGGCGACGTGAAAGCCAAGGGCAAGATCGTGATCGCCACTGTGAAGGGCGACGTGCACGACATTGGCAAGAACATCGTTACCGTGGTGCTCCAGTGCAACAACTTTGAGGTGGTGAATATGGGCGTGATGGTGCCCTGCCACGAGATTTTGGCCAAAGCCAAGGCCGAGGGCGCCGACATCGTGGGCCTGAGTGGCTTGATCACGCCCAGTCTGGAAGAAATGCAGTACGTGGCCGCCGAGATGGAGAAGGACGCGCACTTTCGCGACGCGCAGATTCCGCTGCTCATTGGCGGCGCCACCTGCAGCCGCGTGCACACCGCCGTCAAAATTGCGCCGCACTACAGCGGCCCGGTGGTGTATGTGCCCGACGCCTCGCGCAGCGTGAGCGTGGCGCAGGGGCTGCTGAGCGACCAGGCGGCCCAGTACATTGCCGACCTGAACGCCGACTACGACAAGGTGCGCACCCAGCACGCCAACAAAAAGCAGGTGCCGCTGTGGTCTTTGGACAAGGCGCGTGCGAACAAGTGGCTCCCCGTTTCACTCCCTCTCCCCCTGGGAGAGGGCAGGGGTGAGGGCTCTCCCGAATCCGTATCCGCCTGGTCCGGCTACACCCCCACCAAACCCAAATTCATCGGCAAGCGCCAGTTCAAGAACTTCGACCTGGCCGAGATCGCCCGCTACATCGACTGGGCACCCTTCTTCCAGACCTGGGACTTGGCTGGCCCTTACCCGGCCATCCTGACCGACGCCGTGGTGGGCGAGCAGGCGAGCAAGGTGTTTGCCGATGCGCAGGCCATGCTGAAGAAGATCATCGAAGGCCGCTGGTTGAGCGCCAATGGCGTGATCGGCCTGTACCCGGCCAACGCGGTGAACGATGACGACATCGAGCTCTACACCGACGAAACCCGCAGCCAAGTGGCGCTGACCTGGCACGGCCTGCGCCAGCAGACCGAGAAGCAAGAGGTGGATGGCTTCATGCGCCCCAGCCGCTGTCTGGCCGACTTTGTGGCGCCCAAAGGCGCGGCCGACGATTACGTGGGCTTGTTCGCCGTCACGTCTGGCCTGGGCATCGAGAAGAAAGAACAGCAGTTCCTGGACGCACACGACGACTACAACGCGATCCTCTTCAAAGCGCTGGCCGACCGACTGGCTGAGGCTTTTGCCGAATGCCTGCACCACCGCGTGCGCACCGATCTCTGGGGCTACGCGGCGGGCGAAGCGCTGAGCAACGAGGAATTGATCAAAGAAAAGTACCAGGGCATCCGCCCCGCGCCGGGCTACCCTGCCTGCCCCGACCACTCGGTCAAACGCGCCATGTTCGCACTGTTGCAGTGCGACGACATCGGCATGGGCCTGACCGAAAGCTTGGCCATGACGCCAGCCGCCAGCGTGAGCGGCTTCTACCTAGCGCACCCCGAGAGCCAGTATTTCAACGTCGGCAAGCTTGGCGACGACCAGGTGCAAGACCTGGCTCAGCGCAGCGGCGTGGCGGTGACCGAGCTCAAGCGCTGGCTGGGTACCAATCTGTAAAGCGATGGGTGGGGGCCGTTCAAGCGCCCCAAACACCCAGCGCCCAACCCTGTTCGCTGGCCTCGCGTTGCCAGATGCGATCGTCCCACGGGCTGTCGGGGCGGCGGTCGAAGACGATCAGGTGCGCCTCGTCGGCGCCGCAGCGGCGGGCGTAGTCCACGGTTTGCGGCAGGCCGTCGGCCAGCACCGCGTCCAGGCTGCCTTTTTTCCAAAGCTTGAGCTCCAACACGATGCGCTGCACCGGGCCAAAGTAGCCCTGCGCCTCGTCGATGGGCCATTCAATGAACAAATCAGTGCGCTTGCGCCCCAGCCCGTATTCGCGGTTGATGCGCCCACCGCCGTTGACGATGCGCTGCAAAAACGCCTGCATCAGCATCTGCGGCCCGGCTTCCTTGAAGCTGAAGCCCTCAATCCACGCGTCCGAATGTTCGCGGAAGAATTGCTGAAACGCGGCCAGCAGTTTGGGCATGTCCAGCTTGCGCTGCGGCGTTAAATACCAGGCTTGGTCGTGCGTGATGCGGGTTTGCGTCACCCACGTCAGTTCGCGTGGAATGACTTCGCGGTAAATGCGGTTGGCGATGCGCACCTGCGGGCGCGTGGCAATCAGGCCCAAGTCGGCCACGTATTCTTGGTCGTCGCTGGGGTATTGGCTGCTCTGGCTTTGGCGATCGTCGCTGGCCAGCACATCGGCCACGATGCGGTTCACCCGGGGCTCGCGCAGCTTGTCGCTCAGCGCGTCCAGGTGCGTGGTGCGGCTGTAAATCAGGCGTTCGCGGGCGGCTTTGTAGCGCTCCATCGTGATGGGCGTGGAGCGGTCGCGGGCGGCACGGTCTTTCCAGGTGCATTCGTAGCCCAGCGCGTTCACCAGCCAAGGCTGGCCCTCGGTGTCGGCCCAGAGTTCGGGCCAGATGGCCGGGTCAAAGGTTTGGCCGGTTTCGGTGGTGTGCTGCAACCACAGGGCTTGGGTTTCCTCCGGTGTCAAACTGCCCAAGCGCAGCGATTCGGCCTTGATGTTGAACGCGCTGCCCCCGGTGATGATTTCGTGGTGTGCGGTGTGCATGCGGTAGTCGCGCACATCGCGCACGCCGCACATGATGATGGTTTGCGGGAACGCGCTCGGGCGCTGGGCGTAGCCCGAGCGAATCTGGCGCAGCAGTGAGATGAGGGTGTCACCCACCAGCGCGTCCACCTCGTCGAGCAGCAGCACCGTG
>JAUXXN010000070.1 GCA_030684755.1 Hydrogenophaga sp. | reverse complement strand
CGTCGAAACGGGTTTTTTATTTGCAGTTCCCGCAGCGTTGTTGCGCCGCGTTGATCGCCTATTTCTTCTCAGGCGCAGTGTCTTGTTTCTTCTCGGCTGCAGCAGCAGGTCGGGCCGTTTTGACCGCCACGGTTGGCTTGTCACTGGCCTTAAAAGGTGTGCCGCCCACGGTGAGTCCTTCGGCCGACAGTTTGGCGGCGCGCTTGTCGCCAATGCCTGAAACGCGCTGAATCAGATCGTCCCAGTCTTTAAACTTGGCGGTCTTGCGCTGTTCGATGATTTTGGAGGATGTGCCGGGGCCGATGCCTTTGATGCTGTCGAGGTCGGCCACGGAGGCATCGTTGACCTCAACCGCTGCAAAGGCGGCGGCGGCGAAGAGAGCGAGCAGGGTCGCGAGTGTTTTTTTGATCATGTTGAAATGCCTCCTTGAAACTGACGTTGGGGGTAATAGCCCTGGCTTGACATGCCGTTGGTGGGCTACTTGACCGCAGTGTGCGGACATCGACAAATTTAGAGGTGTCTGGGTGTTTTTCACATCCCCTGTTTGGGGGAGTGGAAAAAAGAAAGACGATACAGACGGATTTTTAGATTTTCACAGAGCAAAAAGTAGATTTTTCGATGTTTACAAGCAACGTTTTGCTGCGGGATCGGATTCGGACGAGGGTGTGCTTCCTGGCTTTTGCCATGCGCAGCGCTGTCATGTGCCGCTGCTGGCTTGGTGTGGTGTGTCTGGGTGCGCTTTCGGCTTGCGCATGGCTTCCAGCACCACCCGGTATGAACAACGAGGGCGAGCCGTCAGTGGATGAGCAACAAGAGGTGTCATGGCTCAGCCCAGCGGCACGGCTGGCGGCGCACAGTTTGTTCAAGACGCCCGAACCCCTGAACCGGTGGGAGCCTTTTGTGCTGCCGGGCAAGACGTTTGCACCGTTTGATGTGGCCAGTATTCAGGGGCGCCCGGCGTTGGTGGTTGCTGCGCAGAGTTCGGTGAGCATCTTGCGGCAGCGTACGGACAGCGCGCCGGTGCAAGCGGGGCGTTTGGCGTTTACCTGGAAGATTGATGGTTTGGCGCCGGGTGCGGACTTGGCGGATGCGCACAACGAAGATTCGCCGGTGCGTGTGGTGCTGGCGTTTGACGGTGACCGAACCCGGCTTTCGCCGCGCACGCACCGGCTGTCTGAGCTGACGCGCTTGCTCACCGGCGAACCTTTGCCGTACGCCAGCTTGGTGTATGTGTGGAGCAACACCGAGCCGGTGGGCACCGTGGTGGTGAATCCACGCACCGACCGCATTCGCAAACTGGTGGTGGAATCGGGTCCCGAGCAGTTGGGGCGCTGGCGCGACCACGAGCGCGATGTGCAGGCGGATTTTTTGCAGGCTTTTGGCGAGCCGCCCGGCCCTTTGCTGGCGGTGGCTTTGATGACCGACACCGACAACACCCAAAGTGGGCTGAAGGCTTGGTATGGTGCGCTGACTTTGCAACCCCGGTTGGCGGGCGCAGCCCCATGATCGGCTGATCGGCTGATCGGCTGTATGCACCGCTGTAGCGCACGCGACAGGAACCCGACCGCACTGGTGCACGGATGCGGGTAAGCACCGTGATCCATCGGGAACGGATGTTGCATAGTTAAACACTCCTCCATTCGTTCAGGTGTCAACCATGAAGTACCGACTGACCGTTCTCTGCGCAGCCCTGGCTTTCACCACCGGCGCCATTCAAGCCAAAACCTTCAAATGGACCAGTTCCAGTGACATTCCCACCTGGGATATCCACTCGCAAAACAACGCCCTAGCCAACGGCGTGCATGCGGCGGTGTACGAGTCGCTGGTGTACTACAACAGCCGTACGTTCAAGCCCGAGCCGGTGCTTGCCACGGGCTGGAAGCAAATGACCCCCACCCAGTTGCGCCTGACACTGCGCACCGGCGTGAAGTTTCATGATGGATCTGCCTTCTCGGCCGACGATGCGGTGTTCTCCATTGAGCGGGCCATGAGCAAGACGTCCAACTTTGCGGTTTACACCCAGGGTATCGATCGCGTGGTGAAGGTGGATGCAAACACGATTGACATTTTTACCAAAGACCCCAACCCAGTGCTGCTGAACCAGCTGACCGAGCTGCGCATGATGAGCAAGGCATGGGCTGAAAAGAACAACTCGGTGGCGCCGAAAGACATTCGCACCAAAGACGAGAACTTTGCCCACCGCAATGCCAACGGCACCGGGCCGTTCATGCTGAAAGAATGGCAGCCCGACCAGAAAATTGTGTTGACCCGCAACACCGGCTGGTGGGGCAAGATGGAAGGCAATGCGACCGAGATTGTGTACACCCCGGTGAGAGCCGTGGCCACGCGCATGGCCGCGCTGCTGTCGGGCGAGGTGGACTTTGTGCTGGACCCCAGCCCGCAAGATTTGCCCCGTGTGCGCTCTGAAAGCAGCCTGAAGGTCGTGGATGGAATTGAAAACCGCACGATTTTCTTCGGTATGGACCAGCACCGCGATGAGCTGCCGGGTAGCAACATCAAGGGCAAAAACCCGTTGAAAGACCAGCGCGTGCGCAAGGCGCTGTACCAGGCGATCGATATCAATACCATTGCCCGCGTGACGCTGCGCGGCTTGGGCCAGCCCACCGGCGCGCTGGTGGCACCGCAGGTGAACGGATGGACCGAGGGGGTGCACAAGCGCTACCCGTTTGACGTGGCCGCAGCCCAAAAGCTGCTGGCCGATGCGGGCTACAAAGACGGTTTTGAGGTGGACTTTGCCTGCCCCAACAACCGCTACATCAACGACGAGCAGATTTGCCAGGCCGTCACCGCCATGTGGGCGCGCATTGGCGTGAAAGCCAAGCTGCGCACGCTGCCGCTGGTAACGTATTTCCCCATGATCCAGCGCTACGAAGCCAGCATTTACATGTTGGGCTGGGGCGTCCCCACGTTTGATGCTCTGTACAGCCTGCAATCGCTCACCCGCTCGGTGGGCGCGGGCGGCGACGGCAACTACAACGTGGGCCGCTACAGCAACCCGCAAATGGATGCTTTGGTGGAGCGCACCAAGAAAGAAACCGATTTGAAGCTGCGCACCGAGCTGTTGACCAAGGCGCTGCAACTGCAAAACGACGACGTGGCGCACATTCCGCTGCACAACCAGATCATTCCGTGGGCGATGAAGAAAAACATCGACGTGGTGCACCGAGCCGACAACCGGCTGGACTGGCGGCTGATCAAGGTCAACTAACCCCCGTGCAGCTGCACGGCTGCGCTGACTTCTCCCCGTTGACCACAGGGCCGCGTGTGCGAGCACGCGGCCCGCTTTCTGCTTAAAAACCCCCATGTTTGCATTCATTCTCAGGCGGCTGGCGCAGGCGGTGATCGTGATGGTCAGTGTTGCCCTGATCGCCTTCATGCTGTTTCAGTACGTGGGCGACCCGGTGGTGTTTTTGCTGGGGCAAGACGCCACGGCGGAGCAAATTCGGGAACTGCGCGCCGACTTGGGGCTGGACCAAGCGTTTGTGGTGCAGTTTTGGCACTTTTTGGCCAATGCGGTGCAGGGTGAATTTGGTTTGAGCCTGCGCCAGGGTGCCAAGGTGTCGCGCCTGATTGCCGAGCGCTTTCCGGCCACGCTGGAACTGGCGCTGGTGGCGGCGCTGTTGGCGCTGGTGGTGGGCATTCCCATGGGGGTTTACGCGGCACTCAAGCGCGGCACGTTCATCAGCCAGTTGTTCATGACGGTGTCGCTGTTGGGCGTGTCGCTGCCCACGTTTTTGATCGGCATTTTGTTGATTCTGGTGTTCGCGGTGAACCTGGGCTGGTTCCCCAGCTTTGGCCGGGGCGAGGTGACGCAGCTGGGCTGGTGGACCACCGGGCTGTTGACAGCCAAGGGTTGGCACCACATCACGCTGCCGGCCATTACCTTGGCCATTTTTCAGCTCACGCTGATCATGCGGCTGGTGCGCGCCGAAATGCTGGAGGTGCTGCGCACCGACTACATCAAATTTGCCCGCGCCCGGGGCCTGACCAACCGGGCGGTGCATTTTGGCCATGCGCTGAAAAACACCTTGGTACCGGTGATGACCATCACCGGTTTGCAGCTCGGTGGCCTGATTGCCTTTGCCATCATCACCGAAACGGTGTTTCAGTGGCCGGGCATGGGGCTGCTGTTCATTCAGGCGGTGACGTTTGCCGACATTCCGGTCATGGCCGCTTATTTGTGCCTGATTGCGCTCATCTTCGTGGTGATCAACCTGGTGGTTGATTTGCTGTATTTCGCCGTGGACCCGCGCCTTCGCGTCGAAAAGCCGGGCGGACACTGAACACCCTTCACCTGCCATGTTGACCTCCCGCATCAAAGCACACGGCCGCGCGTTTGCGCACATCGCCGCTTTTCACCCCGAGCGGACCGCGCTGCGCCGCGACCTGCACGCCCACACCGAAATGGGTTTTGAGAGGCACGACACCGCGCAGCGCGTGGTGGAGTCGCTCCCGGTGTGCGGGGTGGACGCCATCCACACCGGCATCGGAAAAAACGGTTTAGTGGCTGTGATTCATGGCCGCGAGCGCGTCAGTGGGTGCGTGGAGGGCCTGCACGTCGACATGGATACGCTGCCCGTGACCGAGCAGAACGACGTGGCCTGGAAATCCACCCGGCCCGGCCTGATGCACGGCTGCGGCCACGACGGCCACACCTACCAAACGGTGTACTCGGTGCTGGTATCTGGACACCTGATCACGGCCTTGCAGTCGCACAACGTGCATGCCATTGACAGCGCGGTGATCAGTGTGTGCGCCATGCAGGCGGGCGACATGTGTGCTTTCAGCGTGATGCCGGGCAAGGCCACGCTTGTGGGCACCGTGCGCACCTTCAGCCCTGAGGTACAAAACCTCGTGGAGCGCCGCATACAGGAATTGTGTTCGGGCGTGGCGCGGGGTTAATTGATGACGAAAGCTCTTACTTTGATTTCCACACTGCGCCGCTGGTTCGACAGCGATGTCGGCCACAGTTTCTTGAATTCACCAACCGCCATTGTTGCGGCGGTGATCGCTTGTATCTGCGTCTTCGGTGCTTTGTTTGCGCCCTGGTTGGCGCCGCACAACCCGTTTGATCTGGCCACGCTGGAGCTGTCCAACGCACGGCTGCCGCCCGCCTGGAGCGAAGGTGGTTCAACCAATTTTTTACTGGGTACCGACGACCAAGGACGGGATATTTTGTCGGCCATCATGTACGGCGCCCGCATTTCGCTGGCCGTGGGCTTGGCGTCGGTGGCGTTGTCGGTGGTGATCGGTGTGTCGTTTGGTTTGCTGGCCGGTTTTCTGGGTGGCTGGGTGGACGGTGTGCTCATGCGTCTGTGCGACGTCATGCTGTCGTTTCCGTCCATTTTGGTGGCGCTGCTGATTGCGGGCGTGGGGAGGGCGCTCTTTCCCAATGCCCACGAAGGGCTCGCGTTTGGCGTGTTGATTTTGTCGATCACGCTCACCGGCTGGGTGCAGTACGCGCGCACGGTGCGCGGCTCGACGCTGGTGGAGCGCAACAAGGAATACGTGCAGGCAGCCCGAGTGACGGGTGTGGCACCGCTGCGCATCATGCGCAGCCATGTGCTGCCCAACGTGATGGGGCCGGTGCTGGTGCTGGCCACCATCCAGGTGGCCACGGCCATCATCACCGAAGCCACGCTGTCGTTTCTGGGGGTGGGCGCACCGCCCACCTCGCCATCGCTGGGCACGCTGATTCGTGTGGGCAACGACTATTTGTTTTCTGGCGAGTGGTGGATCACCATCTTCCCCGGCGCCATGCTGGTGTTGATTGCTCTTTCCGTGAACCTGCTGGGCGACTGGCTGCGCGACGCGCTCAACCCTAGACTCAGATAAGCACACCATGAGCCTGTTAGAAGTAAAAAATCTCGTGGTCGAATTTCCGCACCGCCGTGGCACGCTGCGGGCGCTGGACGATATTTCGTTTGACATCGCGCCGGGCGAAATCCTGGGTGTGGTGGGTGAATCGGGTGCTGGCAAGTCGCTCACCGGGGCTTCCATCATCGGCCTGCTGGAGCCGCCTGGGCGGGTGGCGGGCGGCGAAATACGGCTGCACGGCGAGCGCATCGACAACCTGCCTTACGAGCAAATGCGCAAGGTTCGCGGGCGCAAAATTGGCGCCATCTTCCAAGACCCGCTGACCTCGCTCAACCCGCTGTACTCGGTGGGTCGGCAGCTCATCGAGACCATCACCACCCACCTGCCGGTGACCCAGGCCGAGGCGCGCCAGCGGGCCATCAACCTGCTCAAAGACACCGGCATTCCGGCGGCCGAGCAGCGCATTGACCACTTTCCGCACCAGTTTTCAGGCGGTATGCGCCAGCGGGTGGTGATTGCCCTGGCGCTGGCCGCCGAGCCGCAGCTGATCGTGGCCGACGAGCCCACCACCGCGCTGGACGTGTCGATTCAGGCGCAGATCATCACGCTGCTGAAGACCATCTGCAAAGAGCGTGGTGCCGCGGTGATGCTGATCACCCACGACATGGGCGTGATTGCCGAAACCTGCGACCGCGTGGCCGTGATGTACGCGGGGCGCATTGCCGAAATTGGACCGGTGCACGAGGTCATCAACCACCCTGCCCACCCCTACACGGCCGGCCTGATGGCTTGCATACCCGACATGAGCGTGGACCGCGAGCGCCTTCACCAGATTGATGGCGCCATGCCGCGCCTGAACGCCATTCCCACGGGCTGTGCCTACAACCCGCGTTGCGACCGGGTGGTGGACCGCTGCCATGTGGAGCGGCCCAACCTGATGCCCGCCGGCGCCACCCGCGCCGCTTGCTGGTTGCACGACGCCACGACCATGTTGACACCGGGAGTGGCCGCATGAGCTCGAATTTGATTGAAAAAGCGGTGCAGGCCCAAGCAGAGCGCCAAGCCGCAGCCCATGCCGATGTGGCGCACCCACAGCCGTTGGCTGCGCCAGCGGACGAGGCGCCCCTGGTGCGCGCCACCGACCTGGCCAAAACCTTTGACGTGTCGGCTCCCTGGCTCAACCGCGTGATTGAACGCCAGCCCCGCCAGTTGTTGCGGGCCGTGGACGGCGTGTCGTTTGACATTCCGCGTGGCCAGACGCTGGCGCTGGTGGGCGAGTCGGGTTGCGGCAAAAGCACGGTGGCTCGGCTGCTGGTGGGTTTGTACGAACCCACACGCGGAGGCTTTGAATTTGATGGGCTGGACGCCCATGCCGCGTTCAAGACGCCACAGGGTCGCCATCTGCGCCGGCGCATCCAGATGATTTTTCAAGATCCCTACGCGAGCCTGAACCCGCGCTGGATTGTGGAAGACATCATTGCCGAGCCGCTGCGCGAGCACGGTATTGAAACCGAGCCGGTGGCGCTGCGCGAGCGGGTGGACGAGCTGCTGAAGTCGGTGGGTTTGTCACCGCTGGACCGGGTGAAGTACCCGCACCAGTTTTCGGGCGGGCAACGCCAGCGTATTTCCATTGCGCGGGCGCTGGCCACACAGCCCGAGTTTTTGGTGTGTGACGAGCCCACCAGCGCGCTGGACGTGAGCGTGCAGGCGCAGGTGCTCAACATCATGAAAGACCTGCAGCGCGAGCGCGGTCTCACCTACCTGTTCATCAGCCACAACCTGGCGGTGGTGCGCCACGTGAGCGATCAGGTGGGCGTGATGTACCTCGGCCGCTTGGTGGAGTTGGCGCCCAAGCACACCCTGTTTGACACCCCGCGCCACCCCTACACGCGCATGCTGCTGGACGCGATTCCCAAGATGCACGATACAGGCCGTGCGCGCACCCCGGTGTCAGGCGAAGTGCCCAACCCGCTGAACCCACCAGACGGTTGCGCATTCAACCCGCGCTGCCCGCACGTCAATGAGCGCTGCCGTGTGGAGCGTCCGAACCTCCTGACCTTGGGTGGTATCCGGATCGCGTGTCATGCGGTTGAAGAGGGGCGGATCTGATCGGGTGACGTGTTGGCGTTGGCGCGGACAACGGGCGCTCCCCTCCGCGAATGTCCCCCGGCTCGCTGCGCGGTCCTCCTCCTTGACTTCGCTGCAGGGAGCACCCGTTGTCCTGACCTTTGTGTGCGCAGCCCGATCTCAGGCGTACCTTTTACTCCGCAGGTTGTTCTTCATTTCCTTCAACAGCGGCTGCAGCTTGCTGCCACCAATGCGCAGCGCCAGGCAGGTGGCCAGCACGTCGATCACCATCAGGTGCATCAGGCGCGAGGTCATGGGGCTGTAGCGGTCGTAGCCTTCGGGGTGGTCGGCGGAGAGGTGGATGTGCCCGGCTGCCGCCAAAGGCGAGCCGCTGGCGGTAATCACGATCACGGTGGCACCGTGTTTGCGCGCGATGTCGGCTGCGTCCATCAGGTCGCGGGTGCGCCCGGAGTTGGAGATGATCACCACACAGTCACCCGGGCCCAGCAGCGAGGCGCTCATGACCTGCATGTGGCCGTCGCTGTAGGCAATGGCGTTGATGCCCAAGCGAAAGAACTTGTGTTGCGCGTCTTGCGCCACGATGCCCGAGTTGCCTGCGCCAAAGAACTCAATGCGGCCCCGGTTGTTGTAGGTCACCAGCAGCGCATCCACCGCTTTTTCAATCGAATGGGTGGAGGCGTCGTTGCGGTATTTCAGAAATGCCGCCACGGTGTTGTCGATCACCTTCACCAACACATCGCCCACCTTGTCGTCCACGTCCACACTGCGGTGAATAAAAGGTACGCCCTCACTCACGGTGCCTGCGAGTTTGAGTTTGAAGTCAGACAGACCGTCGTAACCCATGCTGCGGCAAAACCGCACCACAGTGGGTTTGCTCACATGGGCGCGGTCGGCCAGTTCGGACACCGGCAGACTGGCGAAACTGCGCGGGTCGAGCAACACCAGTTTGCCCACGCGTTGTTCGGCGGGTGCAAGTGAAGGCAGGGAGGCTTTGATGCGGTCGAGCATGGCGTTGTCTCAGAGTTACTTGATTTTCATGAAATCTTATTACACCCCATAATTGAGCCATGAACCAACTCGACGCGCTCAAACAACTCACCACCGTGGTCGCAGACACCGGGGACTTCAACCAAATCGCGGCGTTTACGCCCCGGGACGCAACGACCAACCCGTCGCTCATCCTGAAGGCTGTGCAAAAGCCGGAATACGCCCATTTGCTGCACCAAGCGGTGGCGACCTTCGGCGCACGCGGGTCTGACGAGGTGATGAACCGCCTGTTGGTGGCCTTTGGCTGCGAAATTCTGAAACACATTCCGGGCCGTGTGTCTACCGAAGTGGATGCGCGCCTGAGCTTTGACACCGAGGCCACCGTGACGCGTGCGCGCCGCATCATCGACTTGTACCAAGGCGAAGGGGTGCATGTGGACCGGGTGCTGATCAAAATTGCATCCACTTGGGAAGGCATTCAGGCCGCCGCTCGGCTGGAGCGTGACGGCATCCACACCAACCTGACCCTGCTGTTTTCGTTTGCCCAAGCTGTCGCTTGCGGGCAGGCCAAGGTGCAGCTGATTTCGCCGTTTGTGGGCCGCATTTATGACTGGGCCAAGAAGAACGCCGGTGCGGGTTGGGACGAGGCGGCCATGGCGGGCGCGAACGACCCGGGCGTGAAGTCGGTGCGCGCTATTTACAACTTCTACAAAAAATACGGCATCGCCACCGAGGTGATGGGCGCGAGTTTTCGCAATGTGGGCCAGATCACCGCGCTGGCTGGTTGCGATTTGTTGACCATCAGCCCCGATTTGTTGGCCCAATTGGCCGCCACCGAGGCGCCGTTGGCCCAGGCGCTGGACGCCGAGACCGCGAAGGCAATGGACATGGCGTTTGTGCAATACGATGAAGCGGGTTTCCGGTTTGCGATGAACGAAGACGCCATGGCCACTGAGAAGCTGGCCGAGGGCATTCGCGCGTTCGTGGCCGACACAATCAAGCTCGAAGGCATGATGAGGTGAGCGGCGACAGCCCAAAACGAAAAAACCCCGCAAGTTGCCTTGCGGGGTTTTTTCTTGGGGGGTTTCTTTTGTCGACCTGCAGTAATGCAATCCGACGCAGCATAAGGGCCTAGCGCAAGGCGCATGGGCGTAGACAGCAGCAACGCTACGGCAAGCCCATGCAACGCGGCGATCGGCCCTCAGGCAAGGAGCATTTACATGCCCATGCCGCCCATATCGCCCATGCCACCCATGCCGCCACCACCCATGGCAGGTGCGTCATCCTTCGGGGACTCGGCGACCATGCACTCGGTGGTCAGCATCAGGCTGGACACCGAAGCGGCGTTCTGCAGCGCGGTGCGGGTCACTTTCGTGGGATCCAGAATACCCATTTCGATCATGTCGCCGTAGGTGTCGTTGGCGGCGTTGAAGCCGTAGTTGCCCGAACCGGCCAGGATGGCGTTGACCACCACCGACGGCTCGCCACCGGCGTTGGCCACGATTTCGCGCAGAGGGGCTTCGATGGCTTTCAGCACCAGCTTGATACCGGCGTCTTGGTCGGCGTTGTCGCCTTTGATGGTGCCAGCGGCCTGACGGGCGCGCAGCAGAGCCACGCCACCACCGGCCACAATGCCTTCTTCCACCGCAGCGCGCGTGGCGTGCAGGGCGTCTTCCACGCGGGCTTTCT
>JAUXXN010000068.1 GCA_030684755.1 Hydrogenophaga sp. | reverse complement strand
GACGGTGGGTGACGAGGTGCTGCTCAACGGCTTTGGCGTGGGTGAAAACCACTGGGGTGGCCTGGCGCAAATGGCCCGCGTCAAAGGCGACTGGCTGGTGCCTTTGCCGGCTGGCCTGAGCGCCCGCGACGCCATGGCGGTGGGCACCGCCGGCTACACCGCCATGCTGTGTGTCATGGCGCTGCAGCGGCACTGGGCCGAAAACGGCATGGCCCCGGGCAGTGCCGAGGTGCTGGTGACCGGCGCCAACGGCGGCGTGGGCAGTGTGGCTGTGTCTTTGCTGGCTGGGCTGGGGCACATGGTGGTGGCTTCTACCGGGCGACCGCAGGAGGCCGAATATTTGAAGTCCCTCGGTGCGGCAGAGGTGATTGATCGCAGCACCCTGAGCGCACCCGGCAAACCGCTTCAAAAAGAGCGCTGGATGGGGGTGGTGGATTCGGTGGGCAGCTACACGCTGGCCAACGCTTGCGCCAGCACGCGCTACGCCGGCGCGGTGGCCGCTTGTGGTCTGGCCCAGGGCATGGACTTGCCCGCCAGCGTGGCACCGTTCATCTTGCGCGGCGTCACGCTCTACGGCATTGACAGCGTCATGGCGCCTATGACCAAGCGCGAAGCCGCGTGGGCCGCGCTGGCCAACACGCTGGACCGCCAGCAGCTCACAACGATCACCCGCGAGATTGGCTTGGCCGAGGCTGTGGCAGCGGGGAGCGATATTTTGGCTGGTCAGGTGCGTGGACGCTTGGTGGTGAACGTGAACGCCTGAAAATGCGCTTGCGACTCCTCCGGGATGTCAGTGTGTTGGGTCCGTTAGGCGCTGCCTGCGGTCTGAGTGGGTACGATGTGACGGTAAGCGTGCCAGGTGGCGTGTCCAATGACCGGGCCCACAATGATCAGGCCCAGAAACACCGGCAGCATGGACAGCGCGATCAAGACCGTTATCATCGCGCCCCAAACCAGCATGACGCCGGGGTTTTGCAGGCATGCGCGTATGCTGGTGAGTCCCGCCGATACCGCATCGGTTTTGCGGTCCATGATCATGGGGATGGATATCACACTGGTGAAAAAAATCAGACCAGCAAAGAATGCGCCCACCACGGTATAGGTGATTAGAAAACCAATGTTTTCCGGGTTGAGCAACTGCGGCAGCAGCTTCTCGGTGGACGGCATGGTATTAAAGGTGACCGCAAACACCACCAGCGAGGCTCGGCCCCAGATCAGTTCAAGGATAAGCAGCACGCCAGCAAAGATGCCCATGGTGCCCTTGGTGGGCCGCCAGGCCTGCAGCGAGGCGCGCAAGCTGGGGCGGTGTGAATGGGTCTGCATGGCCTTGCTGGCGTCGTACAGGCCCAGGCAAAGGAACGGCCCCATCAGCAAGAACCCGGCGCTCAGCGCCAGCACATAGGCCGGAGCGCTCTGAAACACCGCCAGCAAGGCGTGGCCCATGGCGAAGAAACACAGGCCGTAAAAGAGGCCGATTCGTGGGCAGCGTTTGAAGTCGGCCCAGCCCAGTTGCAGCCACTTTAACGGGTCGGATAGCTTCAGGCTTGCGAGCGGCAGAGAGAAAACCGAAGGCCCGCGTGAGAGCTCGACCGACTCGGTGTTGCTTGTGGGCGTCTCTATTGGCGCCTCTGGCAAGTCGGTTACAGCTGCGTGAATGGCTTCGGCCATGAAAATCTCCTCATTTACTTATCAATATAACCACCGCCGAATATTGCTTCCACATGGTTTACCCCATGCGCATCAGGGATTTTTTTCCTGTGACCCGCCAGCCCGCCCGCTCAGGGGCGAAGCGAACCACGCTCAGTGCTACCCTGGGCTGTGGGGCGTGTGCGACGACGATGGCTCCCGTTGGATGCTGTGGTTGGGTGTCGGCGCATGTGTAGGGCGAGTGCAGCGTCTTGTGACTGGGTGTGTTTGGCGAACCAAGCGGCCAGCTCATCGGCCATTTCCCGCACCGCTGCGAGCTGACCCGTCCGGGCCATCGCGAGCCCTTCGCGCAACAGGTTGAGCACGACGCGGTGCTGCAGAGTGTGGTTGGGTGCCGATGAAAACCCGGTGCGCTGCATCCAGGTATCTTCCCAGTCAAACTGCGCCATGGTGTGGTTCACCAGCGCTGTCCAGGCTTGGGGCAAGGCGTCGTCGGGGGCTTGCTGGGCCTGGGCCAGCAGGTCTACAAAGGCGTGGTGAAGGGTATCGATGGGTTCGAAATCCAGCACCAGCGCATCGGTCCATTCAATTGTGTTCATGGCCATCT
>JAUXXN010000057.1 GCA_030684755.1 Hydrogenophaga sp. | reverse complement strand
TATTCGATCGTGAAGCGCGTCATCCCCGAGGGCAAAACCCTTTGCAGCCTGTGCAGCCGGTTGCGCCGGGGCATCTTGTACCGGGTGGCGGGTGAACTGGGCGCCACCAAGATTGCCCTGGGCCACCACCGCGACGACATTTTGCAAACGCTGTTACTCAACATGTTTTTTGGCGCCAAGCTGAAATCCATGCCACCCAAACTGGTGAGCGACGACGGCCAGCATGTGGTCATCCGCCCCATGGCCTACGTGGCCGAAAAAGACCTGAGCCGCTGGGCCGATCTGCGCGAATTCCCCATCATTCCCTGCTCGCTGTGTGGCAGCCAAGAAAACCTGCAACGCAAGCAGGTGGGCAACATGCTCAAGGAATGGGACAAGAAGTTTCCAGGCCGCATTGAAAACATGTTTTCGGCCCTGCAAAACGTGGTGCCCAGCCATTTGCTGGACACCAAGCTGCACCCCTTCACCACCATCAGAGCCACCGGTGTGGCCAGCGAAGACGGCGACAAGGCGTTTGACGAGGAACCCTTGCCGGCACCAAAATTAGACGCCGACGCCTTGCTTGCAGACGCAGGGAACGCGGCAGTAGCCAAAGCCGTCATACCCATCGCCACGGCGCACTGACCCTTTGGGCGGGGCTTGCGCCACCCAACTGCCGGAGGCTCCATGACGAAACACCCGCTGCGCCCCCACCACCGCACACACCGGCTGCGCCCCTTGAGGGCAGCGTTGGCCACGTTGGCCCTGACCCTGCTGAGCGGCTGCGCCAGCGTGTACCTGGTGGACAACCAAGTGCAAAGCTTTGCGCGCTGGAGCGACACCACAGCCCCGGCGGCCGTGCCACAGGCGCCACAAACCTACCGCTTTGAACGCTTGCCCTCGCAGGCCACCGGCCAAGGCACAGCCAGGCAAGACGCGCTGGAAAACCTGGCCCGTGTGGCGCTGGCCAAAGTGGGCTGGTCGGTGCACGACGCGCCCACGGCAGCCCTGTGGACGGTGCAGGTGGGTGCTGGCACTTTGCGGCTGCCCCGCGCGCCCTGGGAAGACCCATGGGAAGGCTACTGGGGTGGTTTCGGTTTCCCGGGGCGCGATTACGCGGCATCGGCCAGCGGACAGATCATCTGGTCGCCGGTGTTCATGCGCATGGACATGCCGTACTACAAACGCGAGGTATCGCTGGTGGTGCGCCATGCCGCCAGTGCGCGGGTGGTGTACGAATCGCGCGCGGCCCACGAAGGCCGCTGGAACGGCACTCCCGATCTGTGGAGCGCCATGCTCGACGCTGCGCTGCGCGACTTCCCGGCGGCGCCCGACGGCGTGCGCCAAGTCAACATCGAAGTGCCGCGCTGAAACCGTGCGGGCAACCACCCGATTCAGCGCGGGGCGCCGGTCGTGCGCTCCAGCAGCTTGCGGATCGCGTCGCCCAGCGCGTCCATGCTGTCTTGCTTGGGCATCACCTCAACCACGCCCACAGCGGCGGCGTCGGCCAGCAATTGGTCGCTGACATGGCCGCTCACAATGGCCACATGCAAACCAGGGTGCCCCTGCGCCACGGCAAGGGCCACATCCAAACCCGACATGCCGGGCATGTTTTGGTCGGTCACGACCAAGTCCACCGCTTCCTTTGGATGGGCTTGCAACCAGTTCAAAGCCTCTTCACCCGAGCCAAAAGTGCTGACGCGGTACCCCTGCTTGCGCAGCAGGCGCCCCACCAAAAAAACCATGGCCTCGTAATCGTCGATGTACACAATGTGTTTGCCAGGCGCTGCGCTCGCACCAGATGCCACGCCCACCGGTGCAAGCGCCGCGTCCAGCGCCTGTCCAGCGCTGGCCAACGGCAAATACACATCAAACCGGGCGCCCTCACCGGTGCGGCTTTCTATATCGATAGCGCCGCAGTGCGTTTTAACAATACCGTGCACCACCGCCAGGCCCAGCCCGGTGCCCGCGCCGGGTGGCTTGGTGGTGAAAAACGGCTCAAAAACTCGGCGCTGAATGTCCTGGTCCATGCCCGCCCCGTTGTCCGCCACACTCAAGCAGGCATAGGCGCCACTGGGCAGTTCACCCAACTGCAATGCCTGCGCGGCATTCAGACGCACCTCGCGCAGCGCCACGGTGATTTGACCCGAGCGGCCCTCCATGGCCTGCCACGCGTTGGTGCACAGGTTCATCAGCACCTGCTGTATTTGGGTGGCATCGGCCACCACAGGCAGCACAGCCGCTGGCAGGCGGGTCACCAACTGGATGCCCGCTGGCAGCAGCGAGCGCATCAGCCTCAGCGCATCTTCCACCAGCGGCGTGAGCGACTGGCGCTGCATCGCCTGCGTCTGGCGGCGGCTGAAGGTCAAGATCTGTTGAACCAACTGGCGCGCCCGAAGGGCCGCACGGCCAACCTCGGTCAGGCTCTCTTGGGCGGGATGCTGCTCACCCACGTCTTCACGGGCCAGCGCCAAGTTACCCAAAATGGCCGCCAAGAGGTTGTTGAAATCGTGCGCCACGCCACCCGCCAAAGTGCCAATGGCCTCCATTTTTTGCGACTCGCGCAGCTGGGCCTCCAGTAAACGCTGCTGGGCTTCAGCCTGTTTCAGCTCGGTGATGTCGGTATGGGTGCCCACCATGCGCAGAGGCTGCCCAGCACTGTCGCGGGCAATCACCATACCGCGCGAAAGCACCCATGTCCAAGATCCATCCTTGCACTGCACACGGTGCTCGTTGCGGTACACCGGCGTCACACCATCAAAATGAGCGTGTCGGTCGGCGTCCATCTGCGCCACATCGTCTGGGTGGGTACGGCGGTCCAGTTCAGAGACGTGGTTGACCAGTTCGGCGTCATCAAAACCAAACATGCGCTTGATGCCGTTAGACAGAAACTCCTCGCCGGTTTTAAGATTCCAGTCCCACACACCGTCTCCGGCGCTTTCCAGGGCCAGGCGCCACAAAGCCTCACTCTGGCGCAGCGCCATCTCGGCTTGCTTGCGGTCTGTGATGTCCAGCAGCACCCCCACGCGCAAATGACCCTCTAGGCCCGAAGCGACCGCACACGAGCGGCGCAGCAACCACTTGATCTGGCCGCTGGGCAACACGATACGGAACTCACCGACCAAATCCACCGGCCCCTGCGCAATCAGGCGCATGTCCTGGTCAAGCTGGGGTTGGTCGTCGGGGTGGCGGTAGCGTGCGGGCAGCATGGCGTCGCGTATGAGGTCTTCGGGCGAAAAACCGTAGATATCGTGCACACCCTGGCTGACAAACCGGTAGCTGCGCTGGCCATCGGGCGCCACATGCACCACAAACACCATGCCGGGAATCTGCGTCGTGATCAGGCGCAACTGCTCTTCGCTCTGGCGCAGGGCCTGCTGCGCGCGCACCGCTTCGGTGATGTCCTCCACCGTGCCTTCGAAATAACAAAGCTGGCCTTGAGCATCCAGCACGGTATGGGCGTTTTCGCTGACCCACAAGCGCTCGCCACTGTGATGCCGGATCACCTCAGACACAAAGCTCAGCACAAAACCGTCGCGCTCAAGCCGCTGGCGAAACTCGACTCGGCGACTTGGAACCACATACCAGCCGCTCCCAATGCGGTTGACGATTTCCAACATCTCAACTTCAGAGCGGTAGCCGTTCAGGCGCACCAGCGCCGGGTTGGCGCGCAACATCTGGCCTTCGGCAGAACTCCGGTATGCCCCAATGGGCAGAAAGTTGAACAAAGACGAAAAGTCCTCGTCCACGGTGCGATGGGGCTTGGACATGGTGTCTATTCTGTCGCAAAGCCCACCAAGCCCGCGTGAACATGTGCTCACCACACAGCACCCATTGCTTGCCCATCCGTCATGGCGCGCAGTCCGTTGTGAACGGTTGCCAGCACATCCCGTTACAGTGTGTTTATCTTTCTCATCCAAGGACACTGCCTTGCAAGCCACCCGCATTCTGGCCCTGCGCCACGGTGAAACCACCTGGAACCAAGACACCCGCATCCAGGGCCACACCGACATCGACTTGAACGACACGGGACGCTGGCAAGCAACCCAACTGGCAACGGCGCTGGCCGACGAACGGCTGACAGCGGTGTACGCCAGCGACCTGAAACGGGCCTTCAACACCGGGGCCGCCGTGGCGCAAGCGCACGGCCTGAGCGTGCAGGCACACATCGGCCTGCGCGAGCGCCACTTCGGCGCGCTCGAAGGCAAAACCTGGGCAGAAATTGAAACCCACCACCCCGATGAAGCCCAGCTGTGGCGCTCCCGCTTGCCCGAGTGGTCACCGCCCGGAGGGGAGTCGCTCCAGGTGCTGCAACAACGCATCTTGCACACCCTGCATGCGTTGGCCAGCCACCACATGGGCGAGCAGATAGCTCTGGTGGCCCACGGAGGCGTGCTCGACATTCTCTACCGCGCCGCCACCGGGCTGGAACTGCAAGCACCGCGCAGCTGGCTGCTGAAAAACGCCGCCATCAACCGCCTGCTGTGGACCCCCGAAAGCCTCACCCTGGTGGGCTGGGGCGATGTGGCGCACTTGGAAACGCCAGAGCACCGCACAGAGACATTGCTGGACGAAAAAACAACTTGAAAGCCACAGACGGTATCGCAACCGACAAAGATCACAAATCAGTGAACAAGCGCACAAAACGCCGCGCTTATCGACCAGAGAACTCCTCACTGAGCACCCCATCTTCGCTAACATGATTGTCATATGAAGGTGCTATCCACAACAGACATGCCCATGGCAGATCATCCAACAAAGAAAGGAACGACTAAATGAAAACGCAGGACATCCAACGAGGCTTATTGACCACGGTTTTTGTGACCGCGGGTCTGCTGGTATCAGCATGTGGGGGTGGCGGCACGCCCACACCGGCCCCTCCTCCCACACCCAACGTCACCGCAGGAGCGGACGCCAGTTATGCATCCACCAATAAAGACTTCGATTACAAAAGTGTCAAGTCGGTGGCTTTTGCCGATGTGATCACCAAGATGAAAACCTCCGCCACGCTGCCCTCCGATATTTCGGATAGCAAAGGCTATGTGACGATCTACCTAGGTACGGGTGACGATCGCACGCAATTGGCGTTTCTGACCGTGGCGTTGTATCGGGCGATGATTGGCGGCACCCCATCGACGGAGAGCATGGGGATCGAAATCCCGCTGGGAACGACCCAGGTCAACTACGAAATCTACGGTGAAGACAACGCGGGCAAAGCGGTGGGCGCATCTGGCTTCATCACACTTTGAAGGAGAAAAAGTATGAACAAATTCAACATGAAAGCGGTGGCCGTTGCAACCGTT
>JAUXXN010000026.1 GCA_030684755.1 Hydrogenophaga sp. | reverse complement strand
GGCGAACCCGGCGCCTGCATGGTGCACAACCCGGCCTACGACTTCAACGACAACAACATCGGCCCCGGCGCGAGCTACTGGATCGCGCTGGTGCAAGAGCTGCTTTCCCCTGCCCCCTGAGGCGTTTTCTCAAACGCCTGCCTTCATTGCTTCCCCCCACCACCACCTCACTTTCACCCGAGGAGACACACCATGAAAAACCGCCAACGCATTCACGCCCTGATCGCCAGCGCTGCCCTGCTCACGCTGGGCAGCGCCGCCACCGCCCAGGCCCAGACCACGCTCACCATGTCGAGCTGGGTGCCTCCCACGCACTACGTGGTCAAGGACATCCTGCAGCCCTGGATGGCCGACGTGGAGAAAGCCACCGAAGGCCGCGTGAAGATCAACCTGCTGCCCAAGGCCGTGGGCGCACCCGCCCAGCACTGGGAACTGGCACGCAAAGGCGTGGCCGACATCACCTGGGGCAACTTCACCTACGAGCCCGAGCGCTTCAAGCATGTGTGGTTCTCCGAGCTGCCCATGATGGGCGCCAGCAGCGAAGCTTCTTCGGTGGCGCTGTGGCGCACCTACACCCAGTTCCTGGCCAGCAACGAAGCCTTCAAGGGCGTGACCCTGCTGGGCACCGGCATGCTGGGTGGCGGTCAGTTTCACCACCCCTCCAAAGTGATCGACACGCCCGATGACCTCAAGGGCCAGAAGGTGCGCATGGGCGGCCCGATTCAGAAACGCCTGCTGGAAGACCTGGGCGCCATTCCGGTGGCCGGCCCCGGCACCAAGGCCTACGAACTGCTCGAAGGCGGCGTGATCGACGCGTCGCTGCACGCGCTGGAATCGGTGGTCAATTTCCGTCTGGACGGCAAGCTGAAGAACCACACCATCATCCCTGGTGGTCTGTACGAAGCTTCCTTCTTCATCGGCATCAACGAAGGCAAGTTCAAGAGCCTGTCCGCTGCTGACCAGCAGGCGATCCTGAAGGTGTCTGGCGAGGCCCTGTCGCGCCGCTGGGGCCAGGAATTCGACAAGCAAAACAAGTCGGCCGAAACCACGCTGCGTGCCAACGGCCACAAGTTCGCCCAGCCCAGCCCCGCGCTGCTGGACAACATTCGCAAGGTGCGCACCGCCATGCTCAGCGAGCTGCAGAAAGACGGCGCCAGCTTTGGTGTGAAGGACCACAACGCCATGGTCGCCTTCTACGAGCAGCAATACAAAACGCTGGCCAAGTAAGCCGCGACTGAACGGAGAACACGGCCATGAAACCCTTTGAACAAGGCATCCAGCGGGCGGTGAGCCTGTTGCTGGTGCTCATGCTGTCGGCCATGGTGGCGCTGACCTTCACCGACGTGGTGGGGCGGCGCCTCTTCAACACCCCGGTGTTTGGCGCCAACGACATCACCGAGCACCTCATGGCCGTCATCATTTTTGCGGGTCTGCCACTGCTCACGGCCCGCCGCGGCCACCTGAGCATCGACCTGTTTGACCACTGGTTGCTGCAGCCGCGCTGGCGCCTGTGGCACAAGGCGGTGGACCTGCTGATCGCCGCCGTGCTGGGCTTGATTGCCTGGGAGTACTACCTGGCCATCGAAGAGGCGCGGCAGATCAACGAGATCAGCCCGGCGCTGATGATCCCGCGCGCCTGGATGTACACCTTCATCGCCATCACCACCGCACTGGCTTCCCTGCTGGCGCTGTTTACAGCAGCACCGCACGCCGAATCCCACACCGAGGAACTTCCATCATGACCATCGGACTGATCTGTCTCGGCCTGGTGCTGCTACTGGCTTTCCTGCGCGTGCCGCTGGGCATTGCGCTGCTGACCGTGTCCATCGGTGGCATCACTGCCATCAACAGCTTCGGCGTGGCCGCCACCCTGTTGCCGATGACGCTGAGCGAAGCCGCTTTCTCGTATGAACTGGCCGTGGTGCCGCTGTTCATCCTGATGGGCAACGTGTTGTCGCGCACCGGTATTTCGGCGGATTTGTTCCGCGCCGCCAACGCCTTTTTGGGCAGTGTGCGCGGCGGCCTGGCGCTGGCCACCATGGTCACCTGCGCGGGCTTCAGCGCGGTTTGCGGATCGAGCTTTGCCACCGCCGCCACCATGTCCAAGGTGGCGTACCCGAGCATGCAGAAATACGGCTACTCGGACCGGCTGGCCACCGCCACCATTGCGGCCGGGGGCACGCTGGGCATCCTGATTCCACCCTCGATCATCCTGATGATCTACGGCATCCTGACCCAGCAAAACATCGGCGAGCTGTTCATCGCCGGCGTGCTGCCGGGCTTGCTGGGCCTGGCCATGTACATGGGCGTGATCTACGCCATCGCCGTGATCAAACCCGAGCACGCACCGCGCGGTGCACGCGTCTCGGCAGCCGAGCGCTGGGCGTCGCTGGCTGGCGTGTGGCCCTTCGTGGCGCTGTTTCTGCTCATCATCGGCGGCCTGTACATAGGCTGGTTCACCGCCACCGAAGCCGGCGGCATCGGTGCCGGCATGGCGCTGCTGATTGCGCTGGCACAGCGGCGCATGGGCTGGAGCCGCTTCATGGAGGTGATGAAGGAAACCGCCATGACCTCGGTCATGCTCTATGTGGTGCTGTTCGGCGCCATGATGTTTGCGCAGTTCATCAGCTTCTCGGGCTTGGCCGACGAACTGCTGTCCCTCATCAACGACTCGGGCCTCTCCAAGCTGGGCATTCTGCTGGCCATCCTGGCGGTGTTTTTGCTGCTGGGCTGCGTCATGGACGCGATGGCCATCATCCTGATTTTTGTACCGCTGTTCCTGCCCACGCTGGTGGCCCAGGGCTATGACCTGATCTGGTTCGGCATCATCGTGGTCGTGCTCACCGAAATCGGGCTCATCACACCGCCCGTGGGCATGAATGTGTTTGTGCTCAAAGCCAACCTGCCCAAGGTGCCGGTGGGCACCATCTTCCGCGGCCTGCTCCCCTTTGTGGGTGTCGACGTGCTGCGCCTGGCGGTCCTGGTGGCATTCCCTTCCATCAGCCTGGTTTTGGTGCAATGGATGCGGTAAGTTAAGCGACAATCACGCAGTCGATCGGGAGAGACTGACCTGCCACGCAGGCCAGCGCCGAAGGAGCAACCGCCCCGGAAACTCTCAGGCAAAAGGACCGATCTACAATGCATCACAACTCTGAAGAGCGGCCAGGATTCGTCTCCTGGCCCACCGCAGGAGCAAGCCATTCCCCCCGCGGGGTGGTGAATCTCTCAGGTTCCAAACAGAGGGGGCGTGTGTCACGCATATTGCGCGGTGCACCCAACACCTCTGACGTTTGGAGCTTCCCACATGAAATCAATCGCCGTCATCGGTGGTGGCATTACCGGTGTCACCACCGCCTACGCGCTGGCCAAGCGCGGCTTTGCCGTCACCCTGTTCGAGCAGCATCGCTACGCTGCGATGGAGACTTCGTTCGCCAACGGCGGCCAGCTCTCAGCCTCCAACGCCGAGGTCTGGAACCACACCTCCACCATCCTCAAGGGCCTGAAGTGGATGCTGAAAAACGACGCTCCCTTGCTGGTGAACCCCAAACCCAGCTGGCACAAGATTTCGTGGTTCGCCGAGTTCATCGCCAACATCCCGAACTACCGCGAAAACACGATCGCAACCACGAAGCTGGCCATCGCCGCGCGCGACCACTTGTTTGCCTGGGCCGAAGCCGAAGGCGTGGACTTCGACTTGAAACGACAGGGCATCCTGCACATCTACCGCGACAAAAAGGGTTTCAACCACGCGGCTGAAGTTTCCAAGATGTTGGCCCTCGGCGGTCTCCCCCGCCGCGCGGTCACGCCCGAAGAAATGCGCGCCATCGAGCCCACATTGGCCGGCACCTATTACGGCGGTTTTTACACCGAAAGCGATGCTACCGGCGATATCCACAAGTTCACTGTGGGCCTCGCAGCCGCAGCTGAGCGACTGGGAGTGAAATGCCTCTACGGTCAAGATGTGACGAACTTGCACAGCGATGGCACTCAGGCCATTGTCACCGCCCACGATGTCGAAGGAGCACACTCGCGGACCTTTGATGGCTTGGTGGTCTGCGCCGGTGTGGGCAGCCGCGACTTCGCCGCCCAGCTAGGCGATCGGGTCAACGTCTATCCGGTCAAAGGCTATTCCATCACGGTCAACCTGCCCGATGAGCAGAGCCAGCAATCGGCGCCCACTGTGAGCCTGCTCGACGATGAAACCAAACTCGTCACCAGCCGCTTGGGTCTGGACCGTTTCCGCATCGCCGGCACCGCCGAGTTCAATGGCGCCAACCGCGACATTCGCGCCGACCGCATTCGCCCGCTGACCGCTTGGGTGAACCAGTGCTTCCCTGGCATCAACACCCGCCAAGTGGTGCCTTGGGCCGGCCTGCGCCCCATGCTGCCCAACATGATGCCCCGCGTAGGCGCTGGTCGTCACACCAACGTGTTCTACAACACCGGGCACGGGCATCTGGGGTGGACGCTGTCGGCGGTCACCGCCGATATGGTGGCCGAGCAGGTGCTGGAAGCACGAAAAGTACGCGCGGCGATTGCCCTTCCAGTGACCGCTCTGAGTTAATCCAACGCCTTTCTCGAAGGCGCCACCTAGATACGGTATTAGGTCTGTCAAAGTTGGCATGGGTCGCAGCAGTTGGTGCGCGGCGCACCTTTTCATGTCCGACGTGCAGTCCTGCGGACTCAGGTTGAACAAATGGCAGCCGATCTCACGCCGGATGTTGACGGCGACGCCTCCACAATGGCCGGCAATGACTGACCACGAATGGCCAGTCTTGCTGAGCTTGAGCGCCAGCAAGGAGTCGACAGCGTGATTTTGGCCTGCGAGCGGCTGACGTTCGACAGCGATTTGGCGGGGTAACCTGCGGCCTACCAAGCTGGATGGCTGCAGCCCCCTCGATACCGGTCATAGATGCTGCCGCACAGCCGAGTAAGCCGATGACAGCTTCGTGCCATGCGCCGGCAAATCAGTTCCCGGCCGCGACCGTCGCCAATCGCTGCACTGCCGTCGTTGACGAGTGATAGCGTTTGGGTGTAGTAGGGCGGAGCGGCCGGAAAATGCGGGCCAGAAGAGCGGCTTCAGCTGAGCAAAAGCTTTCGCACCAGGACGTACTCGTGCATGCGTAGCATGTCCTTCTCTGTCGGGTCCACCAAGCGCGTGAGGTCCATGTTGTCGGCGTTATCTGCCAGCTTGACCTCCCGTGCCAGCGAATTGATCTTGGCTCGCTTGGCGGCTTCAATGCGCGTTTCTTTCGGCCCCTTGGTCAGCGCCAGTACGGCATCAACAATTTCCGCATCGAAGCCCGCGTCACGCAGATCCTGCTCGGTCACCTTGGTGTCCTCAAGCAAGTCGTGCATTGCAGCCACAGTCTTCGCCTTGATGCCTTCCACGGTGTGCATCACGCGCAGCACATGCAGGATGTACGGTTCTCCCGCCTTGTCGAGTTGGCCCGCGTGGTGCGTGGCAGCGAGTTCCAGAGCTTTTTCGAGTGTGGGCATGCGAAGTTGTTTTGCGCAGTAGTGAGATGAACTGATCGTATGCTTGAACTGGTTTGCCCAAGGTGGTGGCGAGTGGTGGTGCAAACGGAATGATTTGACGACTTCAGGTCGCCCGTGAATGCACAAAGTGCAGATGTGGCGGTCGATCATCCAGCAGCGCGAGCAGGCTACCCGTGTCCTGTTCCTCGGGGTTGAGCCATAGGTGCAGATTCTCTGGGCGCAATGCAATCACACACCGATCATGACCAGCGGCCGCTACTTCGGGCGGTGGGTCGTCCGTGATGAGTGCAAACGACAACAGGTCGGGCTCGCCTGGTGCCGTCCACCGCGACCACAAGCACGCCAACAGCAACTCTTGGGGTGGTTCGCTCATGAACTCCACCACCACCATTCGCGGATCTTCTCCGGGCCTGAGATCACGTCCTTCGGCATGGTGCAGCAGCACGTTTTCGTAGAACGCATTTGCCACCAGTACCCCGTGGGTATGCCCGAATTGCTCTCTCCAGAACCCGTCGAGGTTGTCTCTGCGCGCGTTGTAGGTGCCCGGGAAACGGATGTCATACGAAGCGGGCTTACCGGCCGGACGGCACTGGTAGCGCATGGGTAGGACCAGCCGATGCCCGTCGATGGAAACCATGACCAGGGCGTAGCTACCCGGAAAAATCCGCGAGTCGCTGGGCAAAAGTTCCGGGTTGTCCAACTGATCCAACCGCCTCTGGATTGCAGCGATTTTTGAGCCGGCGATGCGCTTGCTTTCAGTGGCGACCTTGGTGCTTTTCACGGTCAGCGACTTTTCTGCAGATGCAAGGCGAAGCTGCTGCTTTTCCAGGTCATCGCGCAGCTGTTGCCGCTGCTGGTTGCGGTGTTGTTCGATGAGGTCTCGAATGCGCTCACCATCCGGTCCTGTGGTGTCTTCAAAAGAAGCTTCCATGGCGCGGGGAATGATCACCCGCTCACCACCCGCACGCCGGAAAAACAGGTCAAAGAACTCCTTGATGGAAATGTCGGCGCCCCATTCGCGCACGTACCGCCTGTAGTCCGCCCAGACCTGAGCCGAGTAGCACATCACGACCTCCGAGGTTGTGGATTCATCACCAGTTTGCCTCAGGGGCGGCGTTGCACGCATGCCCCTTGCCGCCACTCAGCGCGGTCGAAGATTCTTCGCAGAACGCGACACCGAGAATATACTGGATGAATGAACAGTGTTGTCGATTTTGCAGAAGCGCAGGGAAGAGGGCGACCTTTCGCTGGGGAGGTACCCATTCCTCTGGGCCAGTTTCCGATCTCGGTGTTGGCATTAGAGACGCCTGTGCATGCAGGGTTTCCATCGCCGGCCGAGGACTTCCAGGCCAAACGCATCGACATCCTCGAACGCCTGGTCACCCATCCCCAGGCCACCTACAGCATGGTCATCCGGGGGCACTCCATGGAAGGCGTGAGGATCTTTGATGGCGATGTCGTCCTGGTGGACCGGGCGGTCAGGCCAGTCCACGGACACATCGTGGTCGCCGTGGTGGACAACGAGTTCACATGCAAGCAGCTCTGGATGCGTGGTGGCCGTCTCAAGCTGAAGGCGGCCAACCCCACCTTTGCCGACATCGTCCCCACCGAGGGGCAAACGGTGGAGGTCTGGGGAGTCGTGTTCGCTTCGTTCAAGCAGTTCAAGTGCTGTGCGTTTGCGCGGGAGTAGGGATTGCGCATGGTCACTTCGCTCTATGCCCTCGTGGATGGCAACAACTTCTATGTGTCGTGCGAAAGGGTGTTCAGACCGAGCCTGAACGGTCAACCCGTCATCGTGCTGTCCAACAACGATGGCTGTGCCATTGCGCGCTCCAACGAAGCCAAGGCCCTGGGTATCGCCATGGGCGCTCCGTGGTTCAAGATCAAACACCTGCAGGAGACACACGGACTGGTCGCACTGTCGGCGAATTTTTGTCTGTACGGCGATCTCAGTGACCGGATGATGAGCTTGGTTGCCGGCCTGGGCCACCGCCAGGAGATCTATTCCATCGACGAGTCCTTCGTTGACATGAGCGGCATTCGAGGGGACCTGATCAAGCGTTGCCGAACGATCCGTGAGCGTGTGCTGCGGTGGGTGGGTATTCCCTGCTGCATCGGACTGGGGCCCACAAAAACCCTGGCCAAGCTGGCCAACCACATTGCCAAGACCGCCGAACGCAAGCCGGGCAGTTACCCCGCCGAGATGGCCCAGGTCTGCAACCTGGCCAGTCTGGACCGTGCTGCCTTGGAGGCTGTGCTGGCCAACACAGCGGTGGACGAGGTCTGGGGCGTGGGGAAGAGGATTTCATTCCAGCTCAAGCAAGCCGGGATTGAAACCGTTCTGCAGCTGTCACGGATGGACCTGGCCACCGTGCGCAACCGATGGTCGGTGGTGTTGGAGCGCACGGTGCGAGAGCTGCAGGGGCAGTCATGTGTGGATCTGGAAGATGTGGCCCCAGACAAACAGGAGATCGCGTGCACGCGCTCGTTCGGTCGTCCAGTGACTGAGCTTGCTGACCTGCAAGAGGCGATCAGTGAGTTCGCCAGCAGGGCAGGGGAGAAGCTGCGTCGCCAGCATGGATTGGCCAAACTGGTTCATGCGTTCGTGAGGACCAGCCCGTTCCGACCTGACCCCCAATACAGCGGGTCCATCGTCGTTCCTATGCGACGCGCGACGGCCGACTCGACCCTGATTGCGGAAGCCGCACTGGCCGGCTTGACTCAGATTTTCAAGCCCGGGTTTCTGTACGCCAAGGCGGGTGTGATGCTTCTCGAACTGCAACCGGACTCAGTTCAGCAGGATGAGCTGGACCTGGAACCTGAGCAGGACAAGGACCTGGGGGGGTTGATGGGGACACTCGATCAGATCAACCGGCGCTACGGCCGCGGCACCGTGTTGCTCGCCAGCACCGGGCTTGCAGGGGACCGCCGGCGTTGGGCCATGAAGCAGGAACGGCGCACCCCGCAGTACACGACCCGGTGGGAAGACATGCCCGTGATCCGTGCATGACAGACCTCCGAAGGAGCTCACTCGGGGCAGGAGATGACACTCGGGTATTTGCCAGCAGGGACTCGGGTGGCAGAGAATATCGATGGGCTGGCCTCATCTGCCAGTCCACTCCCTGAGAAACCGCCTCAGCGCGTTTCTTTTTGCCCGGTCTTCGTGCCGGGTTTTTCTTTGTGAAGTATGTACTTGACAAACCCTAACACGTAGAGCGATACTTCAGCCATCGGAGAATGGCATGGCTGAAGCAATCCTGAACCAACCGCACTTCCAAGACGCAGACAAGGCCCGTGAGCACCTTGAAGCACTGCGCTGGCCGCATGGTCCTGTGTGCCCTCACTGCGGATCGGTGCGTAAGCCCTTGAAGCTGGAAGGCAAGTCATACCGTCCTGGCCTGTTCAAGTGCAACGACTGCTATGAACAGTTCACCGTCACTGTGGGCACCGTGTTCGAGCGATCCAAGATTGCCCTGAATGTTTGGCTCCAAGCCGTGCATCTGATGTGCGCCAGCAAGAAGGGAATTTCTGCCAAGCAACTGGAACGCCTGCTTGGCGTCTCCTACAAGACCGCATGGTTCATGTCCCACCGCATCCGCGAAGCGATGACAAGCGAGAGCGCATCGCCGCTCGGTGGCCCCGGCTCATCTGGCATCGTTGAAGCAGATGAGACGTATTGGGGCAACACTGGAAAGCAACGCAACGGCGCTCGCGGCTATGACCACAAGATGAAGATCGTGTCCTTGGTCGAGCGCGACGGAGAAAAGCGCACCTACCATGTTGCGAACGTGACGGCTGCAACCGTGCGCCCGATCCTCAAGTCTCAAATCGATGCCAAGGCCCGCTTGATGACGGATGAGGCTGCCGTGTATACAAAGGTCGGCCGCGAGTTCTCGGGGCACGGCGTGGTGAAGCACGGAGCCAAGGAATACGCTCGCGGAGACATCAACACCAACACGGTCGAATCATCGTTCGCCATCCTCAAGCGCGGCTTGAATGGCACGTTCCACAGCGTGAGCGAGAAGCATCTGCAGCGCTACTGCGCCGAGTTTGACTTCCGCTGGAACACCCGCCAGTCGCAAGGCTACAGCGACACAGACCGCGCCACCGAAGCGCTCAAGGGCATCACCGGCAAGCGCCTGACCTATCGGCGGATTGGTGAGCAGCAAGCGCCGTTCAACGTTTGACGATTTACTTGTGCGTCTGCTACAAAAACAAAAAGGCCCCTGAGCTTACGCGCAGGGGCCTGAAGACTGGTCTAGAACTAGGCCATGTAGACCTTGCAATTACCACTGGTGCTCACCAGAGAAATTGCATGGAGGCAGTCCTGCTTGTTGTGGTAACCCTCGCCGGAGTTGGCGATCTTCCGGTTGTTAGCGGCGAGCAGATACCACCGCCACTGGCCGAGCGCATCTTTGTAAACGTAGTAAGCCAATTTTGGCTCCTTGGAGAATTGATATGAAAACCTACCTGTTCAGCTACAACCATCAAGGCGCTGAATGCGTTTTTGAGATTCGTGCTGACTCATCTGATGACGCTCGAAAGCGTGTTGCTCGGCTCCAGCACGCCACCTTTGACGGCGAGCTGGTTGCAAAGATACCGGTAAGCCGGGGCATGACGGCGCTCTTGTCGCCGCTCCTCAGATTCCTGATCTCAATCATCCCAAGCAAGAGCAAATAACCGCCTCTGTTTGGCGGCGATGCTTAGCAGCTACCAAAATGGGCATAGCCAAAGCTATGCCCATGGTGCTAAAATCCTGGCAGTCTAGTTCGCAACGCTAGACTGCTAAAGGCTCTCCGCAGGGCTTTACCTACGGGCAGCATCCAAAGTGTCTTCACTTTGGTTCCTTTCAAGTTATGAGCCGTCAGACTCTGTTGCACTCGAAGCCCCATCGGTGTTGGTAGCACCTAGTGGGGCTTCACTCTTTAGTGACCAGCCCAACCTGCGGTCACTTTGAAAAATGTCTTTTGCACCAGAAAGAAGCTGCCCAAAGCGCTCCTCTTGGTTGGCTGCAATTAGTTGCACACCTCGTTCTTGAACGAGCTGCCACAACTCCCCTGTCTTCATCTGGCTATATTCTTTGAGAACCAGCTCTGCCGCCTCCAAGGCCATCCTGTTGGCCTTGCGCGCAGTTAGTATGTTCTCCACCAGAGTCGTTTTCCCAAGCTCCGTCTTCGGCTTGTTGTGATCAAGATCTGCGCCCATCCTTGACTGACGCAAGAAAGCGTCAATCTCTGCTATCTTGGTATCCCAAGGCGCACACGCTTTGTTTCGCTCCACCAAGAGCGCTTCGCGCTTCTCTAGCAAAGTGGCTTCGATGAACTCTGAAATTTTCGACATAAATGGATTGTGCCAGAAACCAATTGAAAGTCAAAGCAAAAGCCAAAACTAAATTTTCTTTTTGCTTGAATTCGCCACTTGACTAGGTTTTTCAACAGCACTGGACACATGTACTGTCTTCTGGTTTGATCGCCTGGTTTCATCAACACTCAAAAACGAAGTCATGAACCGAGATAAGCAACAACAGCAAGACCACGCAGCAAAACCGGATGACGTTCTCAGACGGATGCTGAGCACACCGCCGAAGCCGAACAAGCCCAAGGCTCCAGTACCGCCACCTCAAAAGAAAACCGGCCCTTGAGCCGGTTTTTTCATGCCCTGACTTTCAGGGTTTTTTAAGTACATACTTCACTTTTCTTTGCGTATCCGGGCCATGTGCGCTTGCCAAACCGGCCGACGCGATCAGTACGCCCGCAGTCCGATCAGTCTAACTGGAGCTGTCGACCAGTTGTTGACGTTCATACTCTTGACCTGGACGGCGACAGTGCAGCGGTTGGAGCCGGTCGCCGGCGGCGGGTGTACTCCCGCTGACTGGCACCAAGCAGTCGATGTGCAGAGCGACAAGCAACGGCCCGAATGGCGGCTGTACGAGGTACTTCGGTCATACGGCTTCCGGGACCCGGTTGGCGCCGCGCCACCGATCGTGTCCCCATCATCTGGACTGTTGGTCCGACCCTGAGCGGTCCTCAAGCCAAAGCCTCGAAAGCTTAAGGCTACGCTGAATAAGTCGAGAGGTGGCGCGAGGTTTGCATGCATCGAGGCACCAGAGACACGAAGGTGAAGATGAAGCAACAGACCCTGGCCATGGCGGCCGATCAAGGCGATGGCTACGAGCAGTACCGCAGGCCGACCAAGCGTGATGCGTTCCTGGCGACGATGGAGCAGATCGTGCCGTGGCAGGAGCTGTGCTCGGTTATCGAACCCCACTACCCCAAGACCGGCAACGGGCGCCCACCGATCGGGCTGGAACGCATGCTGCGGATGTACTTCGTGCAGCACTGGTTCAACCTGGCCGATGAGGCCTGTGAGGATGCGCTGCTCGACAGCACGGCACTGCGTCGCTTCGTGAGCATCGACCTGGGACGAGAACGCGTGCCCGACGGCACCACGCTGCTGAGGTTCCGCCGTCTGCTGGAGAAGCACCAGCTGGGTGATGCGCTGTTTGCCAAGGTGGGAGAAGTCCTTCAGGCGCAAGGCCTGAAGCTGGGCACGGGCACCATCGTGGACGCCACCATCATCGGCGCGCCCAGTTCGACCAAGAACGCCGACAAGCAGCGCGACCCCGAGATGCACCAGACGCGCAAGGGCCAGCAGTGGTACTTCGGCATGAAGCTGCACATCGGCGTGGACAGCCGCACAGGACTGGCGCACAGCGCCGTGGTGACGGCAGCCAACGTGCACGACAAGCACCCGCTGCCCGATCTGCTGCACGGCAATGAGCAGCGTGTGTACGGCGACAGCGCCTACGCCAGTCAGAAGGCGCTGATCGCGTCCAAGGCGCCCAAGGCCCGGGACTTCACCAACCAGCGCGTTCGCAGGGGCGGCGAGATCGACGAGGCTGAGCGTTCGAAGAACCACAACAAGTCCAAGGTCCGCGCGCGGGTCGAGCATGTCTTCGCCGTGGTCAAGCGACTGTGGGGCTTTGCCAAGGTGCGCTACCGAGGGCTGGCCAAGAACGCCACGCGCTCGTTCGTGGTGCTGGGTTTGGCCAACATCTACCTGGCGCGACAGCGCCTCATGGCATGAGTGCGCCCGCAGCGCACCTCAAGTGCGCATCCCGGCTCGCAAAGGCTGCGGTTCGCCGAGAAAATGCCCAACTTCCTGGCGTTGGTCCCGCCTGGCAAGGTCCATCACTCAATTCGATGGCTTGTTCAGCGTTGCCTTAAGTGATTTGCCAGATTTTCGAAGGGGCAACTTCCTTACAGGCGTTCCATCAACTGTGGCACAGCCGTGAACAGATCGGCCTCCAACCCGTAGTCGGCCACCGAGAAGATCGGGGCCTCGGGGTCCTTGTTGATCGCCACGATCACCTTGCTGTCCTTCATGCCGGCCAGGTGCTGGATCGCGCCCGAGATGCCGCAGGCCACGTACAGCTGCGGCGCCACGATCTTGCCGGTCTGGCCCACTTGCCAGTCGTTCGGGGCGTAGCCCGCGTCCACCGCCGCGCGGCTGGCGCCCAATGCAGCGCCCAGCTTGTCGGCCAGCGGCGTCATGACCTCGTTGAACTTCTCGGCGCTGCCCAGCGCCCGGCCACCGCTGACGATGATCTTGGCGGCGGTCAGTTCGGGGCGGTCGCTCTTGGCGATTTCGCTGCCCATGAACGTGCTCTTGCCGCTGTCGGCCAGTGCGGCCTGGGTTTCCACGGTGGCGCTGCCACCGGTGGCAGCGGCCGGATCAAAGCCGGTGGTGCGCACGGTGATGA
>JAUXXN010000122.1 GCA_030684755.1 Hydrogenophaga sp. | reverse complement strand
ACCGCATCGTCAAGCAGTTCATGGCTGGTCAATCGCGCACGGTGGTGGACCGCCGCGTTCCGTTTGCGGAGCCCGCGCCCATGCGCCTGCGTGGGGTCCGTCGCGTCAAACCTTCTGAGACAGAAGTGAAGGCCAACCCGCGTTCACGCAGCGCGGTGATGCGGGTGGCTGAGCGTTCGGAAGTGGCGGCATGATCCGATTCAACCTGGTGTTGCTGTTGGCGGTGCTGGCCAGCGCGTTTTATCTGGTTCATACCCAGTACGAATCGCGTCGGCTGTACACCGCGCTGGACCGTGCGCAGGCGCTGACGCACAAGCTCAATACAGAGCATGAGCAGTTGCAGGTGCGCAAGCGCGCCGAAGCCACACCAGCGCGCATACAGCAGCTGGCCATTCTGCAGCTGCAGATGCGTCCGGTGAATCCGGCCATCACCCAGTACGTGTCTGTGTCTCAATCGCCTGCGCCTGCGCTTGGGACTGCGCAACCATGACGTTCTCTTGCTGCGCTGTGCTCAGACAGGCCGCCGCGTGCGGTCGGGGAGCGCCCGCGTGAGCCGCAGCATCAACTACAGCGCAAGCCCTCTGTTGGCCAGCAAGACGCCAGTTTGGCGCAGCAAGTTCATCATGGCTGGGCTGGCTTTGGCATTTGCGGGTCTGGGCGCGCGTGCGGCCTATGTGCAGGTGTTCAACAACGAATTTTTCCAGCGCCAGGGCGAGGTGCGGTTTGCGCGCACGTTGGAGTTGCCAGCCAACCGGGGCCGCGTGCTGGACCGCAACGGCTTGATTCTGGCTTCCAGCGTGGTGGCGCAAAGCATCTGGGCCATTCCTGAAGATGTGGACCGTACCGACCCCAAGTTGCGCGAGATGGCCAAGTTGCTGGACATGCCGCTGACCGAGTTGAGCAAGCGGCTGGGCCCAGAAGACAAAACCTTTGTGTGGGTGAAGCGCCAGGTGGATGAACCTGTGGCCAAAGAAATTGCGGCCCTGGGTATCAAGGGCATTTACCAGCGCCGCGAATACAAGCGCCAATACCCCGAGGGTGAAGCCGCTGCGCATGTGGTGGGTTTCACCAATGTGGAAGACCGTGGGCAAGAGGGCGTTGAGCTGGCTTTTAACCAGCAGCTCTCGGGCAAGGCGGGTTCACGCCGCGTCATCAAAGACCGCATGGGTCGGGTGGTGGAAGATATTCGGGAGGTGGTTCCACCGGTGGATGGTGCCGATCTGCAGCTTTCGATTGACAGCAAGGTGCAGTATTTTGCTTACCAGAAACTGCGCGATGCGGTGCAGGAGCACAAGGCACGTGCGGGCAGTGTGGTGGTGCTTGATGTGCAGACCGGCGAAGTGCTGGCGCTGGCCAACTACCCCAGCTACAACCCCAACCGGCGCCAGAACCTCCGTGGCGAGCAATTGCGCAACCGTGCGCTCACCGACAGTTTTGAGCCGGGTTCGACCGTGAAGCCGTTCATTGCCGCCCTCGCGTTGGAAAAAGGAATGGTTAAACCCACCACGCAAATACAAACTGCGCCTGGACGCATCAGCATTGGGGGCTCCAGCATCAACGATGTGCGCCCACTCGGCATATTGACGGTCAACGAAATTATTCAAAAGTCGAGCAACGTGGGCACGGTCAAGCTTGCGATGCAGATGTCACCGAGGGACATGTGGGAAATTTATGCGCAGGCCGGTTTTGGCCAAAAGCCACAGTTGCCGTTTCCGGGGGCTGTAACAGGTCGGCTGCGGCCTTACAAGACGTGGCGACCGATTGAGCAGGCCACGATGAGCTACGGTTATGGCCTGTCTGCTTCGTTGTTTCAACTGGCACAGGCCTACACCATTTTTGCGCGCGACGGTGCCCTGATTCCGGTCAGCATGGTCAAGACCGACACAACAACCAGCGGTGTGACCGTTTTCAGTGAAAAAAATGCCACAGCGGTGCGCAAGATGCTGGAAATGGCCGCAGGCCCCGGTGGCACCGGTCAGCGCGCCCAGACCATGGGTTATTCGGTCGGAGGCAAGTCGGGAACCGCCCGCAAGCAGGAGGGTAAGGGCTATGCGGACAAAAAGTACCGCAGCTTTTTCGTCGGTTTAGCGCCTGTCGAGACGCCCCGCATTGTGGTGGCGGTGATGGTGGACGAGCCCAACAACGGCGTCTACTACGGCGGTGCTGTGGCCGGTCCGGTGTTCAGTGAAACCGTGCAGCAAACCTTGCGCATCATGGGTGTGCAGCCCGACATGAGCGTCAAGCCCCAGATCGTGGCCGATGTGGTCGAGGAGTCTTTTTGATCTTGTCCATGCACCACCCCCAAGCCGTGGCCGACTGGCTGCGCAGCCGCGTGCAGGGCGATCTGCAGTGCGACAGCCGCCGCGTGCAGCCGGGTGACGGCTTTGTCGCCTGGCCGGGTGCGGCCACCGATGGACGCCGCTTTGTGGCTACAGCCTTGCAGGCGGGCGCTGCTGCCGTTTTGGTAGAGCAGCAAGGCGTAGAGGCTTTTGCATGGAGCGATGAGCGCGTGCTCGCTGTGCCCGGTTTGAAGGCCATGGCCGGTCCCATTGCCAGCGCTTATTACGGCGATCCCAGCAGCCGGCTGGACGTGATTGCCATCACCGGCACCAATGGCAAAACCTCCACCGCGTGGTGGCTGGGGCAGTTGTTGTCGGCTGCGGGCCAGCCGTGTGCGGTGGTCGGCACACTGGGCATTGGCCAGCCGCCGCTGTCGGGTGACACCGGCCACGCGCTGGTGCCCACCGGCCTGACCACGCCCGATCCGGTGCTGCTGCAAGCGCGTTTGAGCGGCATGGCGAATGCTGGTTTGCGCGCCTGCGCCATCGAGGCATCGTCCATTGGCTTGGTAGAAGGCCGCTTAAATGCCTGCCGTATGCGCGTGGCGGTGTTCACCAATTTCACCCAAGACCACCTCGACTTTCATGGCAGCATGGACCGCTACTGGTCTGCCAAAGCAGCCCTGTTTGACTGGCCGGGCTTGGTGAGCGCGGTGGTGAATCTGGACGACCCACGCGGCAGCCCGCTGGCAGCCACGCTGAGCGTGCGCGGGTTGGACGTGTGGACCGTGGGCATTGAAGATGCAGCGCAAGCCAGCTCAGCCCGGCTGTTCGCACAAGACTTGGGTTTGAGCGACTGCGGTATGCGGCTGGTGGTGGGCGAGCGCAACGGGGCTGGAGACGTGGTGGGCTTGTACCCGCTGAACCTGCCGCTGGTGGGCCGCTACAACGTGTCCAACCTGTTGTGTGTGTTGGCGGTGGCCCGCACACAAGGGGTGGCGCTGGCCGACGCGGTGCAGGCATGCACGGCGCTTTCGCCGGTGCCCGGGCGCATGGAGCAGGTGCCGAGCACTGCACCCGGGCAGCCGTTGGTGTTGGTGGACTATGCGCACACGCCCGACGCGCTGGAAAAAGCCTTGCAGGCGCTGCAACCACTGGCCCAGCAGCGCGGTGGCGCACTGTGGGCGGTGGTGGGCTGCGGTGGTGACCGCGATGCAAGCAAGCGCCCCTTGATGGCGGCGGTGGCCGAGCGCGGTGCGCAACACACCGTGCTCACCAGCGACAACCCGCGCAGCGAAGACCCGCTGGACATTTTGGCGCAGATGCAGACCGGACTGACGCAGCCCGACACAGCCCACACCGAACCCGACCGCGCAGGCGCTATTGCTTGGGCTGTGCACAACGCGCAAGCGGCTGATGTGGTGCTGATTGCCGGCAAAGGACACGAGGATTACCAAGAAGTGATGGGTGTGAAGAAACCGTTTTCGGACCGGGCGAAGGCCCAAGCCGCGTTGCAGCAGCGTGCCGCTACGCCGGGAGCCAGCGTATGAAAAACCTGGCTGCATTGCTGACCCAACTCACTGGCGCAAATGCCGTGGGCACGCTGCTTGCGCCGATGGAGCGCGTGCACACCGACACCCGCAGCCTGCAGGCGGGCGACCTGTTTGTCGCCCTGCAGGGTGAGCGCTTTGACGCGCACGACTTTTTGCCCCAGGCCGCAGCACAAGGCGCGGTGGCTGCTATCGCCCACACGGGCTTGGCAGCAGCCGGTTTGCCCGGCGTGGAAGTGCCCGACACGCGGTTGGCCCTGGGCGAACTGGCCCGCCTCTGGCGCGAACAGTTCAACCTGCCGCTGATAGCGGTGACCGGCAGCAACGGCAAAACCACGGTCACGCAAATGGTCGCGTCCATCTTGCGTGCCCAGGCGGGTGACCGGGCACTGGCGACACAGGGCAACCTGAACAACGACATTGGTGTGCCGCTCACGCTGCTGCGCCTGCGCGAAACGCACAGCTTGGCGGTGGTGGAGCTGGGCATGAACCACCCCGGCGAAATCGCCTATCTGGCCGCGCTCACACAACCCACGGTGGCGCTGGTGAACAACGCCCAGCGCGAACATCTTGAATTCATGTCCACGGTGGACGCCGTGGCCCGCGAAAACGGTTCCGTCATCCGTGCGCTGGCGCCAAACGGCGTGGCCGTGTTTCCCAGCGACGACGCATATACCCCAGTGTGGCAGGCGCTGGCTGCTGGGCGCCGTGTGCTGAGCTTCAGCGACACCGACACCCGCGCCGACGTGCATGCACTGCAAGCCACCTGGGGCGGTGGTGCCTGGGGGCTGCGCTGCTCCACGCCCGAAGGCGTGCTGAGTTGCCGCCTGCGCATCGCTGGGCAGCACAACGTGCGCAATGCACTCGCCGCCACCGCCTGCGCACTGGCCGCTGGCGTGCCGCTAGAGGTCATCGGACGCGGGCTGGATGCTTTTGAGCCTGTGGGTGGCCGTTCGCGGGCGCTCTCGTTGAATCTCGCGGACCGTGCTGTCACCCTGGTGGACGACACCTACAACGCCAACCCCGACTCGGTGCTGGCCGCCATCCATGTGTTGGCAGCCTTGCCCGGACCGCGCTTGCTGGTGCTGGGCGACATGGGCGAGGTGGGCGATCAGGGGCTGGCCTTTCACCTCGAAGTGCTTCGCCAAGCGCAAGCCTGTGGCATTGAAGCCGTGTATTGCGCGGGCGATTGGATGCAACAAGCCACCGCAGCCCTGCAAGCCGCTGGCGAACCCGCGCCCAAACATTGGGCCGATGTGCCCGCGTTGGTCGCCCAAGTGTGCGCCACCGTGAGCAGCACCCGCACCGCCAGCGTGCTGATCAAGGGTTCGCGCTTTATGCGCATGGAGCGCGCCGTGCAGGCACTGCAGGTGCTTGCACCGCCAGATGCGAAACCACAACAACAAGAAGCGAAGGAAGCCCATGCTGCTTAGCCTGGCCCTGTGGCTGCAAACCCTCGGGCCCGAGTTCGGGTTCCTGCGCGTCTTTCAGTACCTGACCTTTCGCGCCGTCATGGCCGCCATGACCGCACTCATCGTCGGGTTGGTCGCTGGTCCGTTCTTCATCCGCCGCTTGGCGGCGCTGAAGATCGGTCAGCCCATCCGCGAATACGCGATGCAAACGCACCTGAGCAAAGGCGGCACACCCACCATGGGCGGTGTGCTGATTCTGTTTGCGATTGCGCTGTCCACGCTGCTGTGGTTTGACCTGTCCAACCGCTTTGTCTGGATCGTGCTGCTGGTGACCTTGGGCTTTGGCGCCATTGGCTGGGTGGACGACTGGCGCAAGGTGGTGCACAAAGA
>JAUXXN010000002.1 GCA_030684755.1 Hydrogenophaga sp. | reverse complement strand
GGCCGGGCTGAGCGCCAGCAGCACGTAAGGCAGCACCATGGCGGTGTGCGCCAGCAGCAGCCCCAGCCACTGGCCTTCCAGCCGCCACTGCAGCGCCAGGCTGTACAGGCCCACCACCCACAGCACGGCGGGCAGCACCAGCGGCAGGTACAGCACAGGGCGCAGGGCCGTGTCCCAGCGGCGCGGGGCCAGTTCCAGCCAGGCCACGCACCAGGCCAGCGCCAGCGCGGCAGAGGCCAGCGCCAGCCCCAGCGTGGTGCCCACGGTGTCGCGGCTGTCCCACACACGGTGCCAGGCTTGCCAGGTGACGGCTTCAGGCCACACCCGCGGGAAAGGCCACACGCCCGCGACGCTGCCCACCGCCAGGGCCAGCAGCACGGTGCCGTACAGGCTAGCCAGCAGCAGGTAGCTGGCGGGCAGCACCCCTGGCGCGCTCGGGTGGCTGGCCCGTGGTGCAGCACCGCGCAAGCCGCTCAGCGCGTGGCCGCTGCGTGCATACCAGCCTTGGGAAGCCCGCCACAACAACGCTGCCGCCAGCAAAGCCAGCGCTAGCACGCCGCCCGCTGCGGCGCCTTGCGCGTTCACGGCCAGGTCGGCGTCTTGCAGCCACTGCCATGCCAGCACGGCCAGCGTGGGCGGTGAGGCCGGGCCGATCACCAGCGCCATGTCCACAACCGTGAGGCCATACGCCAGCACCGCCAGCAGCGGCCACCACAGGCGCGCGCTCAGCTGCGGCCACACCACGCGCCAAAAGGCGCGCTGCGGGCTGTAGCCCAGCGTTTGGGCCAGCGCGTGTTCGCTGCGCCAGCGCTGGCGCACGTCATCGCGCTGCAGCTGGGTGGCGGCGGTCCAGAGCAGAAACGGAATTTCTTTGGCGGTGAGCGCCACGATCAGACCCAGGCCCCACGGGTCTTGCGTGGTAGGCCAGGCCGGGGGGAATTCAAAGCCGGTGAGCCAGGGCGACAGCGCCCGCAGCACCCAGCCGCTGGGCGCCAGCAAAAACACCAGACCAATGGCAAACGCGGCGTGCGGCGTGGCCAGCATCACCGGCAAACCGCGCAGCAGCCGCCCCAGCGACTGGCGCACAAAGCCCTGCGCCAGCAACCAGGCCGACAGCCACCAAGCCAGCGCGGTGGAGGCCAGGCCGGTCCACAGCGTCAGCGCCAGTGCGTGCGGCCAGTGGAGGTCTTGCCACAGGGCGATCCAGGCAGCGGCGTCGAACAGGCTGGCCAGTGCCAACGCGGTCACCGCCAGCAACGGCCCACCCGCGATCAGCAGCAGGGCGGTTGCCCAGAACAGTCGAGAGGCCGTCACAGGTACCTTTTGGCCCACTCCTTCTCCACCGGATCGACCCAGGCCGCGTGCGGCTCGGGCAGTGTGGGTGCGGGCTTGGCCACCTGGCCGGGCAGCGGCTGGCTGGGGAACAAGGCCCGTTCGGCGGGGGGTAGTTTCGCCACGTCGAGCACGGTCGGGTCGCCCCAGTGGCTGATGTCGGCTTTGCGCGCCTGGGCCTTGGCAGAGAGCAGGAAGTTGGCCACCACCTGGGCGCCAGCGGCGGCTTTGGCGTTGTAGGGAATGGCCACAAAGTGCGTGTTGCCAATGGTGCCTTTGGCGAACTGCCAGCTCACCACCGAAGCCGGCAGGCGCCGGGCGGCGATTTCGTTGGCCGGCTCGTTGGGGTTGAAGGTGAGCGCCAGCAGCAGTTCGCCGTCGGCCATCATCTGCCGGATGGCGGCCGGGTTCTGCGGGAACTGCTTGCCACCGCGCCACAGGTGCGGGTGCAGCGCATCCAGAAACTGCCACAGCGGTGCGGTGACCTTGTCGAAGTCGGCCGCCACGGGTGGTTTGGCCAGCACGCCAACATCGGCTACATGTTCCAGCAGGGCTTGCTTGACAAAGGTGGTGCCGGTGAAGTCGGGCAGGCGCGGGTAGCTGATGCGCCCGGGCTGGCGGCGCGCCAATGCCAGCAACTCGGCCATGCTTTGCGGCGGCTGAGGCAAGCGCTTGCTGTCGGCGTAAAAGGTGAATTGCGCCATGCCCCAGGGCGACTCCTGGCCGTCGGTGGGCACCGAAAAATCGTTGAGGGTTGTGGGTTTGCCCACCGTGTCCACGTAGCGGAAGTTGGGCAGCGCCTCGGCCCATGGGGCCAGCAGCAGGCCGTCGCGTTTCATGGCGGCAAAGTTTTCGCCGTTGATCCACACCAGGTCCACGGTGCCTTCGCCAGCCTGGCGGCCTGCGGTTTTTTCAGCCCGCACGCGCTTGACCACATCGGCGGTGTCGGTGATCTTGACATGCTGCAACTGGATGCCGTATGCCCGCTGCACCTCGCCCGCCACCCATTGCAGGTAGGCGTTGGTCTGTTCGCTACCGGCCCAGGCGTTGAAGTACACGGTCTGGCCGCGTGCGGCCTTTTCCAGGTTTGCCCAGGCGGGGAAGGGCGATTGCGCCCACGAAGGTGCAGCGGTAATGCCGGTGGCGGAGCCTGCGATCAAAAGCAGTTGGCGGCGGGTCAGGCTGAAAGTCGTCAATTGAGAGTCTCCGAAAAAAGTTGGATTGAGCTTAATTCATAGCCAGCTTGGCACGGGCGGCCGGGGTCAGCTTGCGTGTGAGCCAGGGCTTGAGCCAGGCGCAGTCGATCGACCACCGGCCAGGGCCGTAGAGGGCCAGCGCGGCCAGCAGAACACCCCAGGTGATGTGCTGCTGCAGGGCGGCGGGTGCGATCTCGCTGAGGCTGATCACGGCCACCACATTGACAACGCTCAGGCCCAGTGCCGAGAAGCGCCCTGCCAGCCCGAGCAGCAGCAACACCGGCAACACCAGCTCACCGGCCGTGCCCATGAGCGCCGCCAGCTCGGGCGACAGCAGCGGGACCTTGTACTCCTCGGTGAAGAGCAAGATGGTGGTGTCCCAGTCCCGGATCTTGGTCAGGCCAGCCATGAAGAACACCTGGGCGATGTAGATGCGCGCGGCCAGAGCGGCCGGGGCGCGCAAGCTGTCCAGTGCCTTGGAAAGCGCTTGCCAAAACAGGAAGCCGCTTTGCAGCCAGGATGGGTTCATGGGGTGTTCTCCTCGGTGGGGGTTGGGAAAGCGCCCGGCAGGCTGTGCACGCCGATGACCAGATCATCGGTCACGGCGGTGTTGAGCCAGGCAGAAAAGTCAAAGGTTTCTTCAGGGTCGGCCGCGTCCATGGCGGCGTCCAGCGCTTGGGGAAGATCGGCGCCTTTGAGGAGCGCCTGCACCAGCGCCGAGGCGGCGGGATCGATGCGTTGCAGGCGCGGACGCAGCCCCTGGCGCCAGACCAGCGCGTGCTCGCCCTGGCCATCCCGCAAGCGCTGTGCGGCTGCTTCCAGGCTGGGTGACTCTTCCGTATGCGCAGCGATCAGGCTGGCGACCGGGTAAGGACTGTCGATGATGGCGGCGCCGGGCGCCAGCGTGAGCGCCAGACCCTCGGGTGCTTCCTGCGCCAGGCGCGCGAAGCTGCCCGGATCGGGCGCGGCATCGGCGGCACCGGCAGCGCGGAACAGCGCCCATTCGGCGCGCGCCACATCGCTCAGGTAGGGCACGTCGGCCAGCTGCGCGTTGTGCCGCAAGAAGCCGGGCAGGGCGTCGCCCCACTGGGCCAGATCGCCCCGCTGCGGTGGACTGTGGTGCCACAGGTCGCGCGCGAGCAGAACGAAGTTGTCGCTGCCGATCAAGGCCGCCACCACCGGGTATGCCGAGAGCAGCGAGCGCTCGGCCATGGCATGCCCATTGGCCTGATAGGCAGCGAGACCCCTGGCCGTCTGCCGGTTGCGCGTGTCGAGCAAACCGGTCAGGCATTCTTCTGCCGCTGCCGCCTGGGCGCTGCCGGGGCGGGCCAGCAGCGCTTGCAGCAGGGCCTGCTGCTGGGCAGCCAGCGAATCGAGGGCGGGCGAGGTCACGTGACCACCCTCCGCGCTACGCAAGGTGGTGCTCATGCAGTCAACTCCGGCTCGCTCGCCCTTTGCAACGCGATTTCGGCTGTGGAGCGGGCGCGCCCGGGTTCATTGAGCAGCACCTGGAGCTCGGGCAGATCGGTGTCCCATTCGATGAGCGTCGGCACCGCGCCCAGGCGTTCCATGGCATGGCCGTAGAGCGACCAGACGGCGTCGTCCACGCGGCTGCCGTGGTCGTCAATGACGATGTCGCCGCAGTGCACATGGCCAGCCAGGTGCAGCTCGGCCACATGGCGCGGTTGTATGGCGTCAAGCCAGCGCCTGCAGACATTCAGCGGGTCCAGGCTCTCGCCACGCAGTTGCGCGTTGAGCGCGTTCACGTAAATGTTGTTCACATCCACCAGCAATTGGCAGCCGGTGCGCTGCGCGAGCGCATTCAGAAAAGCGGGCTCATCCATCTCGGCCTTTTGCCATTGCACATAGGCCGACAGGTTTTCCACCGCAATGGTCCGCTGCAAGCGGTCTTGCACCCGGTTCACGTTGGCACACATGGCGTCGAGCGCCACGTGGTTCATGGGGACGGGCAGCAGGTCGGCCGCGTGCAGGCCAGGGCCTCGCGCGAAGCTGGCGTGGTCGCTCACGCGCACCGGCTCAATGGCTTTGGCCAGACGCGCCAGCTGGTCGAGGTGCCAGGGGTCGATACCCGCAGCAGACCCCAGCGACAGGCCCACGCCGTGCAGGCTGACGGGGTAGTGTTCGCGGGCTTCGCGCAGCACGGCCAGCGCGGCGCCACCGGGGGCGAAGAAGTTTTCGGAATGGACTTCAATGAAGTCCAGGGCGGGCTGCTGTTCCAGCAGCGTCGCGTAATGGGGGTGCCGCCAACCGATGCCCACCTGGGGCGCTGCGGCTGAAGTCCGATGAGCGGGTGCGGTCATGGTGGCGGGCTTTTCAGGTGGGCACAACGAAGGCGGATCAGGACTTCATGGCTTTCTGGGCTTCATCGGCAGACAAGCCACCCCTGGTTTTGCAGGTGCCGGCAGCGACGTA
>JAUXXN010000001.1 GCA_030684755.1 Hydrogenophaga sp. | reverse complement strand
GATGCTGTTTTGACGGGCCTCCTCCAGCAACTGCTCCAGCAGGAAGTGGGCACGCTCGGGACCCTCCCGCTCAATAACGGCGTTAAGCGCCTCCATCCATTCACGGGTTTCCTGGGAATCCACGTCCCCAGCACCTGGGCCACTGAGCGAGTTGGTCACTGACATATGTCTGTCTCCTGTTGGTTTGAACAAAGCTTACGGCGGTCCTTCCGCTGTGTCACGAATTTTCCCACAGCTTTTTTAAAATTTCAATATGTGCTTTCAATTTCTACATTGTGAAATTTAAGTCGACGTAAAACAACGCATCAATTGAGATGATTTACTGTTCCTAAGCCCTTGCGCATCCAGCACTCACGTAGACTTCAAGAAAGATGATTCCTTTGCCCAGCCCACCACCCCATTCCCCCTCCACGCCAGCGTCCATTCGCTGGTGGAAACGCTGGTGGCGCAAGCTACCACCCTCTAGGCAAGACCGCTTTGCAACGCTGGCGCCGCTGTTGTCGGTATTGTTGTTTTTATCGGCAATCGTGGTGGCGATCACCTACCTACGTTATGAAGAACTGGAACGGGAACAGGAGGCCGTAACACGCGACGTGGAATACGCCCAGCAGCGCCTGCGGCTTCGCTTGCTTGAGCGCCAAGAACAGCTCATGCGCTTGGCCCGTGAGGTGGATAACAAAGAAATTTCAAACGAAGAATTTGAATTTCAAGTCGAATCGTTGATCAGTCAGTTTCCTGAGCTTTTGGCCATCAGTTGGGTGGACGGCAGACGAAATATCCTGGCCAGTTACGCCTCACCCAGCGCCCCATCCAGTCTTGTTCGACTGCCAGGAAGCACGCTAGCACTCAACGAAACCGATGGCTCGTTCGACTTGGCTCGCGACCTGCGCCAGCCCATTTATTCGCGCCCACTCGGCGAAGAGCCACGCCACGCCACGCTGATGTTGCAGGTACCGTTATCCGAACAAGGACGCTTTGCCGGCACGGTGATGGGCGAATACTCCATTGACGGGCTGATGCGCTTTGGCATCCCCCCTGAGGTCATGGCCCGCTACGCGGTTGCGTTGGTCGATGATCGAGGACGGGTTCTGGCGGGCAGCCTGCAGTCGTCCGATACAGTGTTGCGAATGCTACCGTGGTCGGCACAACCACTGGAACATGAGGTTGCCGTGTCCCCTGTGGGCAACGGCCTGATTTTGAAAGCCCAGGGTTACCGCACGTCACAAGACATTGTGGGAAGCAGCTTCTTCTGGGTCATTGGTGCGCTCAGCGCACTCACAGTCTGGATGCTGCTGGGCACTTGGCGCCACACGCGCCGACGCGTTCAGGCCCAGCAAGCGCTGGTGGCAGAAACGAATTTTCGCCGCGCCATGGAAAACTCCATGCTCACTGGTATGCGTGCTCTGGACATTCAGGGCCGCATCACCTACGTGAACCCGGCTTTTTGCTCCATGACTGGTTGGACAGAAAGCGAACTGGTGGGCAGGACAGCGCCCTTTCCCTACTGGCCGGAAGACGACCATGACCAACTCACCGCGCGATTGGAAGATGAGTTGAGCGGGCGCACAACACCGGGCGGTTTTGAAGTGCGGGTACAGCGCCGTGACGGCAGTATTTTCGATGCACGGATGTATGTCTCACCCTTGATCGACCCGAAGGGGCACCAAACCGGCTGGATGACATCCATGACCGACATCACCGAGCCCAAACGCATTCGCGAAGAGCTTTCGGCGTCATACGAACGCTTCACCACGGTGCTGGAGAGCCTGGACTCAGCCGTGTCGGTGGCGCCTTTGGGCAGCGATGAAATGTTGTTTGCCAACAAGATGTACCGCTTGTGGTTTGGAACCAGAGGCCAAGGCCACCGCCACTTGGTAGACCTGGCGAGCAACCAGCCCACGCCCAGCCCGGACAACGGCGATGCAGTGGATGCGTTCGCAGGCATGCCCACCGACACCCTGACCGAAGCCGGCGCTGAAAACGCCGAGGTCTTTGTGGAAGAACTTGACCGCTGGCTGGAAGTTCGAACCCGCTACCTGACTTGGGTGGACGGTCGCCTGGCGCAAATGGTGATTGCCAGCGACATCACGCCTCGGCGCAACGCAGAAGAGCAAGCGTCGCGCCAAGCCGAACGCGCGCAAACAGCCAGCCGACTGATCACCATGGGTGAAATGGCGTCCAGCGTGGCCCACGAACTCAACCAGCCCCTTACGGCCATCAGCAACTACTGCAACGGCATGATCTCGCGGGTACAGGAGGATCGCATCACTCAGGCTGAACTGCTAGGCGCTCTGGAGAAAACCGCCCGCCAAGCCCAGCGCGCTGGCCAGATCATTCAACGCATCAGAGCCTTTGTGAAGCGCAGTGAACCCAACCCCACACTCTCCGATGTCGCTCTGATGGTGAGCAACGCGATTGAACTGGCCGATATCGAATTGCGCCGCCATCATGTTCGCCTAACACCCTATGTAGCCGCCAGGTTGCCCTGCTTGCTGGTAGACCCTATCCTCATCGAGCAGGTGTTGATCAATCTGATGAAAAACGCGGGTGAAGCCATCGCTCAGGCAGGCCGCCAACCTGGGGAGCGCCTTGTGGAATTGAGGGTGGGGCCCAAGCGACAGGACAACCAAGATGTGGTGGAATTTGCGGTTCGCGACTCGGGCAGCGGTGTTCCACATGAAATGATTGAACGCATCTACGAAGCGTTTTACAGCACCAAGAGCGAGGGCATGGGCATTGGTCTCAAACTGTGCCGCAGCATCGTGGAATCGCACCACGGCAGGATGCAAGTTCAGAACATCTACAATGGCGACGAAGTGGCGGGCTGCTGCTTTAGCTTCTGGATTCCCGTGGTATCAAGACTGCGCCCGGAAGGATCAGCAGACGGCCCCGCCGCACAGCCATTGACGGACATAGAAAGAGCGAGATGAGTTTGATACCAAAAAAAGGCACCGTCTATGTGGTCGATGACGATGAAGCAGTGCGAGACTCTTTGCAATGGCTGCTAGAAGGCAAAGACTACCGGGTACGCTGTTATGAGTCTGCAGAAGCCTTCCTCAGTCGCTACGACGCCCGCGAAGTGGCCTGCCTGATTGCAGACATTCGCATGGGAGGCATGACGGGAATGGAGTTGCAAGACCGCCTGATTGAACGCCATTCCCCGCTGCCGATTGTGTTCATCACGGGCCACGGCGACGTGCCGATGGCCGTGGAGTCGATGAAAAAAGGTGCTCTGGATTTTATTCAGAAACCCTTCAAGGAAGAGCAATTGGTGGCGTTGGTCGAGCGCATGCTGGAACGAGCCAAAGATGCCTTTTCCACGCACCAGCAAGCCGCCAGCCGCGACGCGCTGCTCTCTAAACTGACCAGCCGCGAGGCCCAGGTGCTTGAACGCATCGTGGCTGGTCGCCTGAACAAGCAAATCGCCGATGACTTGGGCATCAGCATCAAAACGGTGGAAGCGCACCGCGCCAACATCATGGAAAAACTCGGCGCCAACACGGTGGCCGATTTGCTGAAAATTGCACTGGGACAAACGCCCGCCAAGGCCTAACCCTAACCCGCCAGCCACCACACAAACGCCCGCCATGCTTTGGCGGGCGTTTCCATTTCAAAAACCACATCCACCCTGCCATGACTGCCCAACTGATCGACGGCAACGCCCTCTCCCGCCAACTCCGTGCCGAAGTCGGCGCCCGCGTCAGCGCCCTCAAAGCCCGGGACATCACGCCCGGCTTGGCGGTGGTGTTGGTGGGCGACAACCCGGCGTCTCAGGTGTATGTACGCAACAAGGTCAAGGCCTGCAATGACACCGGCATGCACTCGGTGCTGGAAACCTGGCCCGCCAGTTTGTCTGAGGCAGAGTTGCTTGCGCGCGTGCAGGCGCTTAACCAAGACGCCAGCATCCACGGCATCTTGGTGCAGCTGCCACTGCCCGCGCACATCGACGCGCAAAAAGTCATTGAAGCCATCGACCCCGGCAAAGATGTGGATGGTTTTCACATCGCCAGCGCGGGCGCCCTCATGACTGGCATACCCGGCTTTTGGCCCTGCACGCCCTACGGCTGCATGAAGATGCTGGAGAGCATTGGCTACAACCTCAAGGGCAAACACGCGGTTGTGATTGGGCGCAGCAACATAGTTGGTAAGCCCATGGCGCTGATGCTGTTGCAGCAAAACGCCACTGTCACCATTTGCCACAGCGGCACCCAAAACCTGAAAGCGCTGACGCTGCAAGCCGACGTGATCGTGGCTGCCGTGGGCAAGCGCAATGTGCTGACCGCCGACATGGTCAAGCCCGGCGCCGTGGTGCTGGATGTGGGCATGAACCGCGACGACGCGGGCAAGCTCTGCGGCGATGTGGACTTTGAGGGCGTGAAGGAAGTGGCAAGCTACATCACCCCCGTACCAGGTGGCGTGGGGCCGATGACCATCACCATGCTGATGGTGAACACGTTGGAATCGGCGGAAAAGTTGTAACCCAACCGCTCCACTTGCGGCGGCATTTCCCAGGACAGCACTGGTGGACCGGCAAAGCCAGTTCTACGGTGCCCTGAATAAAGTTACTTTGCGCCGTTTAGCGCCTCGGCTGATCGCGACAATCGCCATACAACAGCACCGCTGCACAGCCACTGTCCCAACACCATCAGTGTCCCCAAGCCGTGCCACAGCGGCAGGTTGCCGCCAATGGTGCGCGCGGTCACGATCTTCGGCGCCACACCAAATTCTTGCAGCAAGGCCAACAACATGGCCGCCAACACAAAACCCATGGTGGTCAACACCCGCTGGTTGGCTTGCAGGCGGGCCGGGCTTACCGCTTCGCCCACCTGCGCAAACGGCACCTCCGAACGCTGCCTCCGCAGCACCAGCAACAATACCAAACCCAGCCCCAAGCCAGCCAAGGACTGCAAGGTAAAAAGCTTGGCTGCCACCGGTCCAGCCACCGCAGGGCTGCCCAAGCTGGCAAACAGCGTGGGCACAGCCACGAAGCTCACACCTGAAATGCCGCCCCACCAAAGAGAGGCAATGAGCACCGCCAAGCGCTGCATCACCGGCTCATTCGTAGCGAATGGCCACAATTTCATAGCGTCGGATGCCTCCTGGAGCCTGCACCTCGGCGGTGTCACCCTCTTCTTTGCCAATCAGTGCGCGAGCAATAGGACTGCTGATGTTGACCAAGCCCAGCTTAAGGTCGGCCTCGTCCTCGCCCACAATTTGGTAGGTCACAGCCACGCCAGTGTCCTCGTCTTCCAGCTCCACCGTGGCGCCAAAAACCACCCGACCACCAGCGTCCAACATCACCGGATCGATGATTTGGGCTGCGGAGAGTTTGCCCTCAACCTCCGCAATACGGCCTTCAATAAAGCCTTGGCGGTCTTTGGCCGCGTCGTATTCGGCGTTCTCACTCAGGTCACCTTGGGCGCGCGCCTCGGCGATGGCATTGATCACCCAGGGGCGGTCAACGGTCTTGAGGCGGTGCAGCTCAGCCTTCAGTTTCTCGGCGCCGCGCAGGGTAATAGGAATAGTGGACATGTGTGGGTTCTCCAAAACAAGACGCATACCCAGTCGAACACTCACGGAAAACCATGGCAACGAGGTACGCGCTCTACAAAAGCAAACCGCCGGGCGTTGCCGCTCGGCGGTGTTCAAAAGAGATTATGCCGCGAAAGAAAGTCCCTTTAATCGGGATTTTCAGCCAGGGAAAAACCAAAGAAACCAGTTTTAGAACATCGCTTCTGCGGCCCTAAAACCGTCATTCAACCGCTATCGGGCCGTCAACTGCGCGTGCATTTCCTGTACCGAAATGACACCCAGGCTGTCGATGTACTTCATGCCTTCCACCGCTGCTTCAGCGCCTGCGATGGTGGTAAAGGTAGTGACACGGGCCAGCAGCGACGAGGTGCGGATCTGGCGCGAATCGGCAATCGCGTTGCGGCGCTCTTCCACCGTGTTGATCACCAGTGCAACGTCACCGTTCTTGATCATGTCCACGATGTGCGGGCGGCCTTCGGTGACCTTGTTCACCGTCTGCACCGGCACGCCTGCCGCGCTGATGGATGCTGCAGTGCCGCGTGTGGCCACCAAGTCAAAGCCCATGGCCACCAGTTCACGCGCAATTTCCACCGCTCGCGGCTTGTCGTTGTTCTTCACGGTCAGGAACACCCGGCCGCTGGTGGGCAGCTTGGTGCCCGCGCCGAGCTGGCTTTTCACAAAGGCTTCGCCAAAGGTCTTGCCCACACCCATCACCTCACCGGTGGACTTCATCTCGGGGCCGAGAATGGTGTCCACGCCGGGGAACTTGACGAAGGGAAAAACGGCCTCTTTCACGCTGAAATACGGCGGCGTGACCTCGGCACCAATGCCCTGGTCGTCCAGCGACTGACCCGCCATGCAGCGTGCGGCCACCTTGGCCAGCTGAATGCCGGTGGCTTTGGAGACGAAAGGCACGGTGCGCGACGCGCGGGGGTTCACCTCCAGCACAAAGATCACGTCTTTCTTCTCGCCGTTGGCGTCCGTCTCCTGAATAGCGAACTGCACGTTCATCAGGCCCACCACATTCAGGCCTTCGGCCATGGCAGCGGTCTGGCGCTTGAGCTCGTCCACCGTGGCCTTGCTCAGGTAGTAAGGCGGCAGGGAACAGGCCGAGTCGCCGCTGTGCACACCCGCTTGCTCAATGTGTTCCATCACGCCACCAATGAACACGCGGCCGGTGTGGTCGCGAATGGCGTCCACGTCGCACTCGATCGCATCGTTCAAGAACCGGTCCAGCAGCACCGGCGAGTCGTGGCTCACCTTCACGGCTTCGCGCATGTAGCGCTCCAAATCGCGCTGCTCATGCACGATTTCCATGGCGCGGCCACCCAGCACATAGCTCGGGCGCACCACCAGCGGGTAGCCCAAGGCGGCGGCTTTTTCCAGCGCTTCCGGTTCGGTGCGGGCAGTGGCGTTGGGCGGCTGGCGCAGACCCAGTTCGTGCAGCAGTTTCTGGAAGCGCTCACGGTCTTCGGCGGCATCGATCATGTCCGGGCTGGTGCCGATGATGGGTACGCCCGCGGCCTCCAGGCCGAGCGCCAGCTTCAAAGGCGTCTGGCCGCCGTACTGCACGATCACGCCCAGCGGCTTCTCTTTGTCCACGATTTCCAGCACGTCTTCCAGCGTCAGCGGCTCGAAATACAGGCGGTCGCTGGTGTCGTAGTCGGTGGACACGGTTTCCGGGTTGCAGTTGACCATGATGGTCTCGTACCCGTCTTCGCGCATGGCCAGTGCGGCGTGCACGCAGCAGTAGTCAAACTCAATACCCTGGCCAATGCGGTTGGGGCCACCGCCCAGCACCATGATCTTCTTGTTGTTCGTCGGCTCGGCTTCGCACTCGCCGTCACCGTTGCCTTCATAGGTCGAATACAGGTAGGCGGTGTCGGTGGCGAACTCGGCCGCGCAGGTGTCCACCCGCTTGTAAACCGGGCGGATATTTTGCGCAATGCGGCGTTCGCGCACAGCGCCGTCGGTGGTTTTGAGCAGCTTGGCCAGGCGGCGGTCCGAAAAGCCCTTTTTCTTCAGGCCGCGCAGGGTGTCGGCGTCCAGCGCTTCCAGGCTGGACTGCTCCAGCTGCAACTCGATCTTCACGATCTCTTCGATCTGCACCAGGAACCACGGGTCGATCTTCGTGAACTGGTGAACCTCTTCCATGGACCAGCCGGCCGCAAAGGCATCGCCCACGTACCAGATGCGCTCGGGACCGGGCTCGCCCAGTTCACGCTCCAGCGTTTCGCGGTCTTGCGTCTTTTCGTTCATGCCGTCCACGCCCACTTCCAGGCCGCGCAGCGCTTTCTGGAAGCTCTCCTGGAACGTGCGGCCCATGGCCATGACTTCGCCCACGCTCTTCATTTGCGTGGTCAGGCGGCTGTCGGCGGTGGGGAACTTCTCAAAAGCAAAACGCGGAATCTTGGTCACCACGTAGTCGATCGAGGGCTCGAACGACGCGGGCGTGGCACCGCCGGTGATTTCGTTGCGCAACTCGTCCAGCGTATAGCCGATGGCCAGCTTGGCCGCGACCTTGGCAATCGGGAACCCGGTGGCCTTGGAGGCCAGCGCCGACGAACGCGACACGCGTGGGTTCATCTCGATCACCACCATGCGGCCGTCCGCCGGGTTGATGGAGAACTGCACGTTGGAGCCGCCGGTGTCCACACCAATTTCGCGCAGGACGGCCAGACTGGCGTTGCGCAGGATCTGGTATTCCTTGTCGGTCAGCGTCTGGGCGGGGGCCACGGTGATCGAGTCGCCGGTGTGCACGCCCATCGGGTCCAGGTTCTCGATCGAGCAGACGATGATGCAGTTGTCCGCCTTGTCGCGCACCACTTCCATCTCGTACTCTTTCCACCCGAGCAGCGACTCTTCAATCAGCAGCTCGTTGGTGGGCGAGGCCTCCAGGCCGCGCTTGCAGATGGTCTCGAATTCTTCCGGGTTGTAGGCGATGCCGCCGCCGGTGCCGCCCAGCGTGAAGCTGGGGCGAATGACACTGGGGAAACCCAGCGTCTTTTGCACGGTCCAGGCCTCTTCCATGCTGTGGGCGATGCCCGAGCGCGCCGAGCCCAGACCGATCTTGGTCATCGCGTCCTTGAACTTCAGGCGATCTTCGGCCTTGTCGATGGCTTCTGGCGTGGCGCCAATCAGCTCGATATCGTACTTTTTCAGCACGCCGTTGTGCCACAGGTCCAGTGCGCAGTTCAACGCGGTCTGACCACCCATGGTCGGCAAAATGGCAAAGCCGCCGGGGGTGAGCGGACGCTCCTTGGCGATGATCTTCTCCACCGTCTGCCAGGTGATGGGCTCGATGTAGGTCACATCGGCCGTGGCCGGGTCGGTCATGATCGTGGCCGGGTTGCTGTTGATCAGCACGACCTTGTAGCCCTCTTCGCGCAACGCCTTGCAGGCCTGCACGCCGGAGTAGTCGAACTCACAGGCCTGGCCGATGATGATCGGGCCGGCACCGATGATGAGGACGGTCTGGATGTCTGTTCTTTTGGGCATGTTTCGCTTCTATCGTTGCGCGCAGACCGGTCAGGCCTGCCGCTGGGTTTCCAGTTGGGTCAGCAGCGCCTGTAGGCGCTCGGCCGGGACGTTTTTCTGCATCAACTGCAGCAGGCCGTCGCCTTCGATCATGGGTCGCAACACTTCCACTTCGGCAGGGTAAAACAGCGCATCCCAGGCGCTGAGTTCTTCGTTGAAAGTCGCGTCGTCCCAGCTTTTGCCTTGGGCCAGCATCGTCACCCGCGGCATGGCCGAGTTCTCGCCAAAGGCTTTGC
>JAUXXN010000624.1 GCA_030684755.1 Hydrogenophaga sp. | reverse complement strand
CGTCGAGGAACACAGCCTTGCGCGTGCGCCTCGTGCTCAGGTTCAGTCCCAGTTCGGCTTGTTTCTTCATGACGCCATTGTTCCTCGCCTCGCACCTTCAGACCATCGGGGACTGCACGGGGTTTTGAACACAATCCCTAGAGAACTGAAATATGACCACTCCTTATTCTGACAACAATGTGGCGCGTGCCGCCAAGCTTGACACCGCCACCCTCAGCGATGCGCTCGACAAACTCGGCATCGTGGGCCAGTGCTACAAGATCAAGCCTCGCGATCCTCAATTTCGACTGGCCGGACGCGCCTGGACACTGAAGTACGGCCCGGCCGCCAACCCGCCCGGCACCGTGGGTGACTACATCGACGACATTGAACCTGGCAGCGTGATCGTGTTGGACAACTACGGCCGCGAAGACGCGACCGTCTGGGGCGACATCCTGACCGAGATCGCCCACCGCCGCGGCATCGCCGGCACCGTGATCAACGGCATCAACCGCGACACCCACCTGTGTCTGTCGCTGGGTTACCCAGTGTTCTCCATCGACCACTGGATGCGCACCGGCAAAGACCGCGTGCAGGTGGAAGCCACAGGCGTTCCGGTCAACATCGGCGGCGCTCGCGTGGCGCCGGGCGACATCCTCAAAGGCGACACCGATGGTGTGGTGGTGATACCCAAAGAACACGAAGACCGCGTGCTGGCCGTGGCCGAAGAAATCGAGGCCGCCGAGAACAAGATCCGTGATACCGCCCGCACTGGCATGCGTCTGGACGAGGCACGACGCCAGTTCAAATACCACCAGCTCCAAACCCGGGAGATGCAATGATCGACCGCCTTGACCCGACCCTGACGACGCGCAGCGAATTCGAGCGCGTGTCGTCGCAGGCAGTGGCCGCCGCAGCTGCGCTGCCCACAGCCACCCTGCATGAAGCCGCCGGAAAGATCGGTGTGATGCCCATGGTCATCAAACCGGTGGCACGAGGAATGCGCTTTTCCGGCCCTGCCTTGACCGTGCAATCGCCCGGAGGCGACAACCTGTGGCTTCACCGCGCGATTGACGCAGCACAACCCGGCGACGTGCTGGTGGTGAGTGTTTCCGGGGCTTATGAGCACGGCTACTGGGGCGAAATCATGGCCACCGCAGCCAAGGTGCGTGGCATTGCCGCGCTGGTGATTGACGGCTGCGTGCGCGACGGCGAGCTGCTGGGCGACATCGGCTTTCCGGTGTTCGCTCGTGGCCTGTGCATTCGCGGCACGGGCAAGGATTTGGGGGCGCGGGGTTGGATCGGCCACCCCACCCTATTCGACAACGTGACCGTCAATGCCGGCGACCTGGTGGTGGGCGATGGAGACGGTGTGGTGGTCATTCCCCGCGCACAGGCCGACGGCGTCATCGACGCATCGCGCCGCCGCGAAGCCGCCGAAGCCGACCAGCTGCGCCGCATCGAGGCCGGCGAGACCACGATGCGAATCTTCAATTTCGGGTGAAGCGCCATGACCATCAGCATTGACGAGTTCAAAGTTGGCATGCGACGCCTGGCAGCAGGGGTTTGCCTGATCACCACACAGCAAACCGAAGGCCAGCGCAGCGGTCTGACCGCCACAGCGGTATGTTCCGTGACGGGCGAACCCCCTACCCTGCTGGTGTGCGTGAACCGCAAGAACGGCTCGTACACGGCCATCAAGCAGGCCGGGATCTTCGCGGTAAACGTGCTGGCCTACGACGACCGACCACTGGCTGATCGCTTTGCCAGCCCGATACCGCCTGAAGAAAAATTCAGCCAAGGCCTGTGGCAGACACTGGCTACGGGAGCGCCGGTTCTGGAAAGCGCCCTTGTGGGCTTTGATTGCCGCTTGACCAGCGCCATCGAGGCCGGTTCGCACGACATCCTGTTGGGTACCATTGAAGGCATGAAGGTTCGGAAAACGGACGTCAAGCCGCTGATGTTCGCGCACGGTGGTTACGGTGGTTTCTCCACCGCCAACAGTCCGCCAATGGCAGATCTACTCTGGATGCCAACCTGGCCCAACCAAGTGGACTCCTGGTGGTAATTCCCGCACCCGGTCTCAGCGCATTGGGTGCGCGGACCGGGCCCTAGCTTTCGGAGCTCGCCCTCGAACCCAGATCGTCAGGGCAACGCCTATGAGAAGGACGCTCCACGTCGCCGACAAACCCAGGTCCAGCTCGAAATTGGCCCTCGCAATCGAAGCCGGCGGCAAATCGTGGACCCAGTCGAGCCAGACAATCTCGAATACCGCGGTCAGCGCTGCCACAACCAGCGACAAGCCCAGGAGTGCCGGTATCGAGTGAGCTCGCCTCGACTGGCGCGAGGTCGCAGCCAACACCCGCCAAGCCAGCAACCACAACAAACAGCCGAACATAGTGAAAGGCAGCGGCCCAACCGCCAGCGGCGAGAGCAGAAAATGCAGTAAACCCAACGGTGACCAGACGTACACGGTCCGCTGCAGGCGCTTCCAGCGGCGACCGCCTATGCGCCGCACCGCTCCATCGGTAGACGTCAGCCCCAGCACGCACAAGCCAAGGGTAGACAGCGTGGCCCACGCGATGGACCAGCGTCCCACGATCTCGCAAGCGATGGTCGCCCAGTCCGCGTGGCGGATGGCCACATAGGCGACCACGTGCAGCAACGTATAGACCAACGCCCCCACGCCCAGCATACGTCGCACCCACACCAGCGAGCGCCAGACGCCGATCTGGCTCAAAGGCGTGACAGCCAGGCAGGCCAACAAGGCCCACAGCGCCCAGATGCCGCTGAAATATATGAGGGAGGGAAGCACCGAGTGCGCGAACCCGCCGCCCGTGGCCATGCCCGCAGTCCACACCCCTGGTAGGACCAAAACCGCAAGAACAGCAAGCTTGAACGGGGAAAAACGACCGTGCGGGTCACGCCAGGGTGCCAGGGACATGGTTAGGTCAAGTGCAATCGGGACTCGGCCCCCGGCATTCAGAATGGCCCCAATGAGCTTTGACCCGCAGACTATCAGATCTTCAGTCCGAAGAGTTTGCGCGCGTTGTCCTCATAAATCATCTGGCGATCAGCGGTGGTCAGCCATTCGAACCCATCAATAAAGGGTTTGATGTCATCCATGGTTCGCCCCGTCGCAGGATTGATCGTCGAGCCAACGCCAGGGCACTCAGCTCCGAAAAGGCAGCGGTCGACACCTACGGTCTTGATCAGCAGACGCAGCGCCTCTTCCGAATACAGCACCGTGTCGAAATAGATGTTGCGCAGGCCATCGAGAAAATCGTGGCCCTTTCGGTACCCTCCCGACTGGAAGCGGCCGATCTGGTAGGGGATGGAGCCACCGCCGTGCGAGCAGATCACCTTCAGGTCAGGAAAGTCCTTGAACACATCTGAGTTCACCAAGCCGTAGACCGCGATAGTCTCTTCGTTGAGGAAGTGCAATGTGTACGGCGTGCGATCAGATTGCGACCCCGTGGCATGGATGTGCATCGGAATATCGTGCTCGCACAACTTCTCGTAAAGCGGGTACCAGTAGCGGTCACCCAGGGGTGGCGCCTCGGTGCCACTGTTCTCGTAGGGATCGGGGTTGAACAGCACGCCACGAAACCCCATCTTCACGCAACGCTCCAGCTCGGGCAGCACGTTTTCTATGCGATCCCCGGACACCTGAGGCAATCCGGCCACGGGCACAAAGCGGTGGGGCAGCAATTGACAGGTGCGGGCAATGATGTTGTTGGTTTCCTCGGTGAACCAATGAACCAACTTTCCCGGCTTGGTGTTGTGCATCATCTGGAACGGGCGGGGCGACAGCATCTGCAAGTCTGTGCCCACGCGGTCCAGCATGTCCAGGTGGCCGCAAGGCGCCATTTCCTTCTTGTTGGCGTAGTGCAGGATCTCCTCGTCCGTCACCTCCGCCATACGGCGTCCATGCTCCCCACGATGGGACAGGATTAGCGCCTTGTAGGCCCACAACTCGGTGGGTGCACTGACGTGCCCGTGGCAGTCGATGATCATGTAAATCTCCTTAGAGTTGACGATTGGCTTTGCTTAATGTAAAACCATCATGGAACCGGTTGCAACATTGGTTCACATTGGTTTGTAAATATGCCAACTCCATCCGACTCACCAGACACCGAAGGCTTGGACGACCAGCCCGAGGTAATAACGGCGCTGCGCGCGCTGCGCGACCGGCTTGAACAACTGTTGAGCACTCATCAGCGCCGACTGCCTCCTGAACGCCAGCTGGCATCGGAGTTGGGCATCGGCCGCAACACTGTGCGCCGAGCCCTGGCCATCTTGGAGCGCGATGGGCTCATCGTTCGCCATGTGGGTCGCGGCACGTTCATAACCAGCGGTGGTGGCCTTGCCCTGCCACAACTCCACGCCCTCACACTCCAGGGCGCGCTGGCTATCGATGCCTCGCAAGGCCTGAGCCCACGTGAACTGCTGGAGGTTCGCTACGCCCTGGAGCCCGCCATTGCCGAGCTGGCGGCCTCATGTGCCCGCCCAGCGGACATCTTGGAAATGCAGGAGTGCCTGCGCCAACGCGAAGCAGCCAGCCACTTAGACGCCTACGAACGCTGGGATTACGCCCTGCACATGTGTATCGCCAAGACCACGCGCAACGCCATGCTCATCGAGCTACTCGAACTGGTGAACCGTTTGCGCCGTACGGCGAACTGGCGTCAATTCCGCCGCGCATCCATTCAGCCCGGGGAGCGTCGCCCATCCAACGAACAACATCTCGCGATCGTGGAAGCCATTGCGCGCGCCGAACCGGCTGCAGCTTTTACTGCGATGCGTCAGCACCTGAGAGCGGTGTCTGGCCACTTCACACACCACACCGACTCCTCCTCACCGAACTCCCGCACAGACGATGACACCTGAGAACCTTACCCCTCGACCCGACCCTGCGACCTTCGCCTGGAGCGATGCCTTTCTGATCGGTTTCAGCGAAATGGACGACACACACCGCGAGTTTGTGGAAGTGGTACGCAGCCTGCTGGACGCCAACGCGAGTTCCATGCAGCAATGCATGCAAGACTTCATCGATCACGCCCAGAATCATTTTGGCGAAGAAGACGTCTGGATGCGTGATACTGATTTTCCAGCCGCCGACTGCCACATTGCCGAGCACGCTGAGGTACTACGGTCGGCCCACGCAGTGCTCGACCGCGCAAAGTCAGGTGATGTGGCAACCGTTCGGCGCTTCGCGGAGGAACTCACGCGCTGGTTCCCCGCCCATGCGGACTACCTGGATTCGGCGCTCGCGGCCTGGATGGTCAAACGTCGCCACGGCGGCAAGCCGGTGGTGCTGCGTCGTCAGATAGGGTAAACATCAACAACAACGCCTACCCATGCGCATGTTGTTGGATGAAAAAACCACGACACCGTGCGGTCAGAGACCGCGCTCACGCAATACGCCGAGCAGCACATCTTCCACGTAGGTGCGTTCTTCGTCATACACAGCCAACAGGCGTTTGAGATCCTTGCTACCCAAGGCTGCTATGAGCTTGTGCTCTTGCTCGCAGGCGCTCCCCACTTTTTTGTTGCCCTTGGGACTGCCGGTAGCCAACAACAGGGAGCGGTAGCGGTCGGTCAAGGCCCACAAGCGAACGATCTCGCGCAGAATGAGTTTTTCCGGCGAAAGGTCGAAAATGGCCAGTTGAAACTCGCGGTGTTTTACCGCCCATTGCGTGCGATCATCAGCGGCCACGATGCCCTCAAGCTCGACGACCATGGCCTTGAATTTGGCGAGTCGGGCTTTGTCGGGCCATTCGACGGTCGACAGCAAGTCCACTTCCAACAAGTGGCGCATGCGGTAGAGCTGACGAGCTTCGTTGCTGGAAAGCGGGGCCACGAAGAAACCGCGATTGGGGTCATGCTGCAGACTCCCATGCGCCGCCAAGAGCTTCAGGGCCTCTCGCACGGGCACACGGCTGGTCTGAAAACGTTCGGCCAATTCGGCCTGACCCAAGTGAACGCCTGGTGACAGCGTGCCCCGGTTAATCAGGACCTGAATCTCATTTGCAATTCGCGCCGGCACGTCAACAACTGCCGTGTTGTTTGTCATATCCACGATTGTTAGCTAATAAAGTTAGCTAATCAGCATAGCACAGCTCACACGAAAAATACTCAATCAGCAGGCGGCGGCACAGTAGATCCGACATCATGAAATCTGAATGAGCCTTCTTGTACGGTATCTCATGGGCATGGCGACGAAAACACACCCTCAAACGTCGCGACGCCAGGGGCTCACGGTCACGTGGATGGCACCCTCCACCCCTCGACCAGCTGTCGCATTGATCGCCAAGTCCACCTGATCCAAGGGATAGTCATGAGAGCACACCAGGTCCAACGGCCACCGCTCTGAAGCGATGTAGCGCAGTGCCAGTTCCACTGCCCCGTAGCTGCGCCCGCGCGGCGCCCGGACAGTCAGGTAACGCTTCTTGATCTCACCGATGGGCACTGATTGCTCCAACCCATTGAGGCTCAGGTACGCCCCTTTGGCCGCCAGTGCGACGGCTGCAGCCGCCACGCTTCCGGTGGGGTCTCCCGTGGTGTCGACAACCACGTCAACACCGCGCCCACCGGTGATCTCCATCACACGATGGCTCAAGTCTTCTTGCTCGGCGTCGATGATCACATCCGCTCCCAGGCGAAGGCTCAGATTCAGGCGTTTTTGATCGCGCGTCAGCCCGACCAGGATGACGGTATATGCGCCGGCCGCCTTGGCTGCCAACACGCAACCCAGACCTTGCTGCCCGGGGCCGAAAACGAGCACTGTCTTTCCCGGACCGGCACCGCCGTCCATGCAGGCCCATTGCACACCGTTGCCAAAGGGCACGGCCAGCGTGGCCAGTCGAGCATCCAGGTGCTTGGGGATCTTGTGCATCACGGCGTTGGCTGGCAGATGCATGTACTCTGCAAACCCCCCCCACAGGTGTGGCGCTGTCTCGCAAGTACTCATGCCAAAGCGCGGAGTGTTCAAACGGTCCTTCACGTTGAAGAAATCGACCTCCATACACAGGCGGAAGTCACCTTTCATGCACCACTCACAGTGCCAACACGGCAGGTACTCATGCAGGGCGACACGATCGCCCACCCTCACTCCCCAGCGCCGGGCTGCAACCTCGCCTACTTCTTCAATGGTCCCCACATTCTCGTGGCCCATGATGATGGGATCGTGGTTGAGCTTGCGGAAGGTTTCAGGGTCGCTGCCCCCCACGCCCGCGCACTCCACGCGCAACAGGCCCGTACTTGGGGCGACGACAGGACGGGCGAATTCGCGAATCTCGATGACTTCGGGAGCGGTTTTGACAGCCGCGCGGATGGTGCATGTGGACATGGCAGTGGAGAGAACAGGTAGGGTGTCGGTTGATCAGGACCAGAGTTCTGGGTAGGCAATCAGTCGGCCGCTTGCCACAGCCAGAAACCAAAGGCCAATGGACATGGCTGCACACGCACGGGCCAACACGGGCGATGGCCGCCCAGCATCCCACTCAGCCACTCCGCCGTGCACCCGAAACTGGAAGAACGCTGCATTCAGGCCGGCCAACGCAATGAGTACCAACTTGGAAACAAAGAAGGGGTTCTCCAGGAAGAGCTTGCCATCTGTGATGAACATGCTTGCACCGCTGAGCACGATGATGGAGAACCCCGCCCACACCCAAGGCAACAGGTATTTCTCGGTCACTCTCACAGGTAACGCGCGCGATATGCCGAGCAAACGCAAGTCGGTCAGTGTGATGGCCCCCACGAGCAAGGCCACGCCAATGAGGTGAAACACTTCGAAGACGGCATAGCCCCAGAGCGAGGTGCCCACCCAGGAGCCGTAGGCGGAATATTTAAGTTGGAGCAGAAATGCAGTCATGTTCTTGGGTTCCGTGCGACGAGGCACTAACGATCAATCCTTGCCGCCGATGTATGCCAGCAACTTGCCCATCACGATGATGGACAACAGCAGCAACACCGACAGCGCAGCCAGGGCTTTTTCACGTGCACCGGCTTGGGCTGGCGCTGAGGCCGCGGCCAACTGCCACCGATACAGGCGGACATTGACTACGACAGCCACGATCAGCAACACCAGCTTGATCCACATCACCGGGTTGATGGCGAAGATCGTGAGAAAACCAACCGCCATGTGCACACCCGTCACGAGAAACAGGACCAAGCCCACCAGCACCCAGCGGTGGAGATGACGGGAAAAGTCGTGGATTGAAAGGCCGGGCGCAGCGCCCAGCAAGCGCACATTGCCCACAATCAACGAGCCCACCACGATGGAGATGCCGATGAGGTGCACAACCTGCAACAAGGGATACAGGACGTCGGAATTGCGAATCCATTGCGCATAGGCGCCCGCATCTATCTGCTCAATCAGGCTCATTTCTTGTCCAGGGTCGGTAGTTGGAGGACTGCTTCACCGATGCGCGCCAAGTACCGCGCCAGGTTATCGATGTCAGCAGCGTCGATTTGCTCCACCCAGGATGGGCAGACACCGGCTCGTCCTTGGGCAATGCTCTCGAACAATGCCGCACGTGCAGAACCGTATTGCAGGCGAGGCGCCAGCAGATTGGATCCCCCCACGCTGGAGTTTCCCCGTGCGTCCTGGCCATGACATGCGACGCACCACTCGAAATTCTCCTTGCCACGCAGGGCAATTGCTGCATCGTGCGGTTGGTCGCGCAATCGAAGTATGTATTCCACCACCTCGGCAACCTCGTCATCGGAAAACTCGGCAGCGTTGGTCTTGAAGGATGGCATCACCCCACCACGGGTGCCCACATGGCCCTGGACACGGATGCCGTGGCGAATGGTCTGAGCAATGGAATCCGGGCTATGACCCCAGGAACCCACTCCACCGCGCAAATCGGGCACCCCCACGCTGCCCTGCTTGTCGGCACCGTGGCACTGCGCGCAATGCTGGCGATACAAGGCCTCGGCACGAATTTCATTGGGATGAACCTGGCCAAACGAAAGCGTATGAACCACTCCCGCCAACAGCGCGTACAGCCGGATCGGGCGCCTTGAAGCGTCGACCGTTAAAGATCTGATCAAAAAATCCCAGGTAGCTAGGGCCTGTTAACACATCCTCAGTCCATCAGCGACGAGTGCGAAGCTGATGAAGCCCAGGAACATGAGGTCGAGTTTCTCGAACCGAGAGAAGATGCGGCGATAGCCTTTGAGCCGACGGAACAAGCGCTCAACCTCA
>JAUXXN010000621.1 GCA_030684755.1 Hydrogenophaga sp. | reverse complement strand
CGTCGAGGCCGCCCGCGCCCGCGAAGCCGCGCGCAAGGCGCGCGAAATGACGCGCCGCAAGGGCGTGCTCGACGGCATGGGCCTGCCCGGCAAACTGGCGGACTGCCAGGAATAAGACCCGGCGCTGTGCGAGATCTACATCGTCGAGGGCGACTCCGCCGGTGGCTCTGCCAAGCAGGGCCGCGATCGCAAATTCCAAGCCATCTTGCCGCTGCGCGGCAAGATTTTGAACGTAGAAAAAGCGCGTTATGAAAAGCTGCTGACCAGCAACGAAATTTTGACGCTTATCACCGCGCTGGGCACCGGTATCGGCAAAGCCGGTGGCGAGGGCGCCAGCAGCGACGGCAAAGACGATTTCAACGTAGCCAAACTGCGCTACCACCGCATCATCATCATGACCGACGCCGACGTCGACGGCGCCCACATCCGCACCCTGCTGCTCACCTTCTTTTACCGGCAAATGCCCGAGCTGGTGGAGCGCGGCCACATCTACATTGCGCAGCCGCCGCTGTACAAAGTGAAAGCCGGCAAAGAAGAGCTGTACCTGAAAGACGCGCCCGCGCTCGACGGCTTCTTGCTGCGCATTGCACTGAAAGACGCCAAAGTGTTCACCGGCGGCGCCACCGCCACCACGCTCGAAGGCGACACCCTGGGCGAGCTGGCGCGCAAGCACCAGGTGGCCGAACACGTCATCGCCCGCCTGTCCAACTTCATGGACGCCGAAGCCCTTCGGTCGATTGCCGACGGCGTGTCGCTCAACCTCGACAACATGGAACAGGCTGAAGCCAGCGCCGTGGCGCTGCAAGCCAAACTGCGCGAACTCACCACCACCGGCGTGCCCGCCGAAGTGGCCGCCGAGTTTGACGCCCGCACCGACAAACCCATCTTGCGCATCAGCCGTCGTCACCACGGCAACGTAAAAAGCAGTGTGCTCACGCAAGACTTTGTGCACGGCGCCGACTATGCAGCCCTGGCCGTGGCCGCCGAAACCTTCCGCGGCCTGCTGGGCGACGGCGCCAAGGTCATGCGCGGTGAAGGCGACAAGCAAAAAGAAGAAAAAGTGGGCGACTTCCGCATCGCCATGCGCTGGCTCATCAGCGAAGCCGAGCGCACCACCAGCCGCCAGCGCTACAAAGGTCTGGGTGAAATGAACCCCGCCCAGCTCTGGGAAACCACCATGGACCCCACCGTGCGCCGCCTGCTGCGCGTGCAGATTGACGACGCCATTGAAGCCGACCGCGTGTTCACCATGCTGATGGGCGACGAAGTGGAACCGCGCCGCGAATTCATTGAAAGCAATGCGCTGCGGGCTGGGAATATCGATATTTGATCGGTTTGTAGACACGTAGGGCGCCAGAGTAAGTGCGACTCGCGCCACAGTACTGCGACTGGCGGTCGCTAGTTATTGCAACTGACCTACCGGGCTGGACCTCAGCTACGAGATGGAAGCGTAAGTGGAACGGTTCGGATGCGACCGTTCGCATGACCAGGAACCACCCCGGGATTTGACGAGGCCTTTAGCTCTTATCGACTATCTCAACTGGGATCGCCATGGCTTGTCTCCAGAGTCCAACTTGTTTCAAGGAACGCTTATGGACGCTGCTCCACGCCAACTTCAGTTGGAGGCTTCCCACTTCGCTGAAAGGTCGAATCGCATCGCCAAGTCGATGACTGTCGTGTCGACACCAGCCTGTAAGAGATCCATTGCCGAGGTGTGCCTGAGCACGTGCGGCGAGACGTTTTTGCTGCGAAGCGACGTGCAGGCCTGGCCCGCCACGGCGACGTGCTTGGCAAGCAAGTATTGGACGCCGTCACTACTCAATCGTCCACCACCTCGGGCGGGGAAGAAGACGAAACCGCCGGAATCGATCAAAGTGCTCGTCCGCCAGCAAGTCCATGCCGACCGCTTGCGTCTTCATCCACTGGCTGAGCTTGGCGATCAGACGGATCTGCTGAGAGATTGAATGCCGTTTGAATCCCTGTTCGCTCAGGCACACGGCAAAAGCATCAATTTGAGGTGCAACGGGCCCTGTGGCCGGTGCCGCAAAGGCCACAACTTGACTTCGGACTGTTTCATTTGATTCTCCATGAAGGGGGGTGTCCACCATGGAGGAAAAATGAAATGCCGAGTAAAACTTCTTCTACGACACTCCCGTTACTCGGACGTCAAGCAAATACTCGGTATGTACGGGGACTTGGCGTAGTGGGGCCATTTCGGCCACCTCCAGATCGGGCCGGTTTATGACAGCGAAAGCACCGAAAAGGCCAGTGCGCTGATGCAAGACATCTGCCAACGCCATGCGCTGTTGGATGGGGCTCTTTTGCAGGCCCGCCATGAGGTCTATAAGGCCGCTCAACGGCGCAACCCGAGCCGCTGGTCCAAGCACACCCGAGACTGGTCACGCCGGG
>JAUXXN010000615.1 GCA_030684755.1 Hydrogenophaga sp. | reverse complement strand
TGTCGAGGGTGTTGAAACGGAATCGCAGGTGGCGCGGTTGCAACAGCTTGGTGCGAATCTACTTCAGGGTTATTTTTATTCAAAACCCATGAAGTCTTCAGTTGTTTGCAATTTTATTAAACAACCCATAAAAAGCATAATTTAATGTCCAAATTATACCATCTTGCTTATATTAGCAAAAACTCTTTCGTTGGTACATTGGGAGAGCAAGAAAAGAATTTGCGATCAATTCTTGAGTTTGCACAAAGGAATAATGCGCTATTGGGAGTCACTGGTGCTTTGTTATATTCTGGTGGTTATTATTGTCAGGTAATCGAGGGGGATCGTGATGTTCTGGAGAATCTTTTTGAAACGATTCAGATGGACCGGCGGCATAATGAAATTACAGTGTTGCATTTTGAGCAGATAGAGCTACGCAGTTTTTCGGAATGGGCAATGGCGATGGCGGGCTATGAAGACGCTATGCGTTTTGATATAGAGGGAATTCGCGCATCAAAGGATGAAATTCTGATGCGTGATTCGGGTAGGGATATGGTCATTGTTCTTGAGCAAATGGTAAAGCAGCATCAGGCTATCTTAAAAACTGCTGGCTGATGACTTTTGGTGATTCATTTTTAACGTGAAAGAAACTCGCTTCAAAAGTGGGCGCTTTCAAGCCGTGAAGATCAATACCCAGTCAACAACTGGTTGAATAATATTCTTTGTACCCGTATTTTTTTGGTTGCAACAGAGATGGCATTGGGCTTGGATATTCTGGATGATTGGCAGATAGTTGGGCTTAAAAACTGGTATTTGCGCGATAAAGAAGGCAGTCGCGGTTTGCATATTGAATTTAAAAATATAAGTGACTTTTAATTCTCTTGAGAGTTGTAAATTTGAGATGTGCAAGACCTTTAAAGTAACATCCAAAATCATGAGAACTTCAATCGAAATTTTTGATTGGCTGGTTTTCAACTCACACGGTCAAATTCAGCAGCAGAGGTGCGGCAGCGGCGTTGCTGCGCAGCAGGGAAGGGCGTGCGCAAGCCGGGAACGTGACCACCGCCACCACTGGGTTGCCGGGGTGGCCAAGCAGAGGGGCAGACGCGCCGGTTTGACCACCCTCTTCGAGCACACCAGGTTCGTCACGCGCATGGGCTTCATGGGTGAACATCGCGCCACCCTCTGGGATAATCCGCCCCACTATGAGCGGCAACACCTTCGGCACCCTTTTTTGCGTCACCAACTTTGGTGAATCCCACGGCCCGGCCATTGGCTGCGTGATCGACGGCTGCCCACCCGGCATGGCCTTGAGCGAAGACGACATCCAGCTGGATCTGGACCGTCGCCGCCCCGGCACCAGCAAGTTCGTCACCCAGCGCAACGAGCCCGATGCGGTGGAAATTTTGAGCGGCGTCTACGAAGGCCAGACCACCGGCACACCCATTGCGCTGTTGATTCGCAACACCGACCAGCGCAGCAAAGACTACGGCAACATTTTGCAAACCTTCCGGCCCGGCCATGCCGACTACACCTATTGGCAAAAATTTGGCATTCGCGACCCACGCGGCGGTGGCCGCAGTTCAGCCCGACTGACTGCGCCCACTGTGGCGGCGGGCGCGGTGGCCAAAAAATGGCTCAAGGCGCAATACGGCACCACCTTTCAGGCCTGCATGACGCAAATTGGCGACGTGGCGATTGGCTTTGAGAGCTGGGACCATGTGCCCAACAACCCGTTTTTTGCGCCCGTGGCCGACGTGTCGGCGCTGGAAGACTTCATGAACGCGCTGCGCAAGAGCGGCGACTCGTGCGGTGCGCGCCTGCGCGTGGTGGCGCAAAACATGCCGGTGGGCCTGGGCCAGCCGCTGTACGACAAGCTCGACGCCGACATTGCTTACGCGATGATGGGTTTGAACGCCGTGAAGGGCGTGGAGATTGGCGCCGGTTTTGCCAGCGTGGCGCAGCGCGGCAGCACGCACGGCGACTCGCTGACCCCCGGCGGTTTTGCGGGGAATAACGCTGGCGGTGTGTTGGGCGGCATCAGCACCGGGCAAGACCTGGATGTGTCCGTGGCCATCAAACCCACCAGTTCCATTTTGATTCCGCGCGACAGCATCGACGTGGACGGCCAGCCGTTGGAAGTCATCACCAAAGGCCGCCACGACCCGTGCGTAGGCATTCGCGCCGCGCCCATCATGGAAGCGCTGCTGGCGCTGGTGGTGATGGACCACGCGCTGCGCCACCGCGCGCAGTGCGGTGACGTGCAGGTGAACACGCCCGACATCGCTGCGGCCTCGCGTGGCTGATCGCAAGCAGCTTTTGCCCTTCGCGGCCCTGTCCGCCAGCTACTTTGCGCACATCGGGTTCTTCAACCCCTACTTGCCGTTGTGGCTGAAAGAGCTGGGCTTCAGCCTGATCGCGATTGCGGTCCTGACCTCCGTGCAATCGGCCACGCGTTTGTTTGCCCCGTACGCCTGGGGCATGCTGAGCGACCGCACCGGCGAGCGCGTGAAGCTGCTGCGTTTTGGCGCCACCGTGGCGCTGATGCTGTCGCTGGCCTTGTGGTTTCCTCTGGGCGGTATGGCGCTGTTTGTGGTGCTGCTGCTCATGTTCACCCACACCAGCGCCATGATGCCCATGAGCGAAGCCGCGCTGGCGCACCTGGTGAGTCAGGGCGGGGCGTTTGACGCCAAGCGTTACGGGCGCGTGCGGCTTTGGGGTTCGCTCGGGTTTCTGGTCACGGTGGTCAGCGCTGGCTGGTGGTTTGAGCGCTTTGGCATGGGGCATTTCCCCGCTTGGACG
>JAUXXN010000609.1 GCA_030684755.1 Hydrogenophaga sp. | reverse complement strand
TTTTATTTTTGGTTCTCAGTCCCTGGCGGACGAGAGGCGAGGCTGTAAGCGCATCACCGAATCTCGATCAAACCGCCGGAGCCACCAGCCCGGCGGTTTTTTTTCGCCCTTGTTGTTTCCATTTTTTGTACCAACCGCACTTGAGGAGTCCCGCGATGAATGCACAGACCACACCAGCCAGCAGCGATGCTTGGCATGCCCGTCCTGTTGACAAGACCAGCCAGACCGACGACGAACGTATCAAGGACATCACGGTGTTGCCTCCTCCCGAACATTTGATCCGCTTTTTCCCCATCGGCGGCACGCCGGTGGAGGCCCTGATCAGCCAGACCCGCCAGCGCATCCACAACATTTTGCATGGCCAAGATCAGCGCTTGCTGGTGGTGATCGGACCATGCTCCATCCACGATCCTGCCGCAGCGCTTGACTACGCACGCCGCTTGAAGCCGTTGCGTGAAAAGTACGCCGACACACTGGAAATCGTCATGCGTGTGTACTTTGAGAAGCCACGCACCACCGTGGGCTGGAAAGGTCTCATCAACGACCCCTACCTTGATGGCAGTTTCCGCATCGACGAAGGTCTGCGCATGGCGCGCCAATTGCTGATTGACATCAACCGCCTGGGCCTGCCCGCAGGCAGCGAATTTCTGGACGTGATCTCACCGCAATACATTGGTGACCTGATCAGCTGGGGTGCTATCGGAGCGCGCACCACCGAAAGTCAGGTTCACCGCGAACTGGCATCTGGCCTGTCGGCGCCCATTGGTTTTAAAAATGGCACCGACGGCAACATCAAGATTGCCACCGACGCCATCCAGGCCGCCGCACGCGGCCACCACTTTTTGTCGGTCCACAAAAATGGCCAAGTCGCTATTGTGCAGACCAACGGCAACCCGGACTGCCATGTGATTTTGCGTGGCGGCAAGGCTCCCAACTACGACGCCGCCAGCGTTGCTGCTGCGGTGAAAGAGCTGGACGCAGCGAAGCTGCCTGCCCGCCTGATGGTGGACTGCAGCCATGCCAACAGCAGCAAGCAGCATGAAAAGCAGCTGGATGTGGCGCGCGACATTGCGAGCCAGATCACCGCAGGTTCGCGCAGCGTGTTTGGCGTCATGATTGAAAGCCATATTGAGGCTGGTGCGCAAAAGTTCACCCCTGGAAAAGACGGCATGGACCAACTGACCTATGGTCAGAGCATCACGGACGCTTGCCTCGGCTGGGAGGACTCTCTGCAAGCCCTGGCGGTACTGTCGCAAGCTGTTGAAGTGGCGCAACACGCCACGGCTTAAACGAGGCAGTTGGCCCAAGGCAAAATGCGTGTGTTTTTTTGTCGCTTTCAACCCATCGAGGAGATGCAACTATGCGCAGCCACGTGACCGTGATCTGGGGTGAGCCGTTCACCTACCGTTTTGACTTGGAAGAAGTGCAGCCCATGCCGCACGACACCGCCCGCAGTTGGTTGGACGAGCAGTTCACCTCGCTGAATTGCGAACCGATTCGTGCCACCGGCAAGGTGCTGACCGCCGACAAGGTGTTGTGCGTAGCGCAGGCCGCTGGCGAAGCCCGTTTTCGTGACGCGGAACACCAGGCCTGGGCTCTGGACTTTTCCAAAGCCGCCAGCGCGGCGCTGGCCAAGCCCGTGGTGTCGGTGGACGTACAGGCCATGACACTGTCATTCTGATTCGCGCCCACCGGGTGGGCTGGCTGCTGGTTCAGGCGCTCGTCTGGTTCAACGCAGCCAGCAGGCGGGCATGCACGCCGCCAAAACCGCCGTTGCTCATACACACAATGTGATCGCCGGGCTGTGCCTCGGCGCTCACCTGCCTCACCAGCTCATCCACGGTGTGCGCCACCCGCGCCCGTGCGCCCATGGGTGTCAGGGCTTCGCCAGCGTCCCAATCCAGCCCGCCCGCGTGGCAAAACGCCAGATCGGCGGCTTCTAGGCTCCAGGGCAGCTGCGATTTCATGGTGCCGAGCTTCATGGTGTTGCTGCGCGGTTCAAACACCGCCAAGATGCGCCCGTGCTGGCCCGGGGTGGGTTGCAGACGGCGTTTGAGCCCGTCCAAGGTGGTGCGAATGGCCGTGG
>JAUXXN010000119.1 GCA_030684755.1 Hydrogenophaga sp. | reverse complement strand
TCGACAGCATCCGCACCTTTGACCCCGACAGCCAGCGCAGCCTGTACCCGGTGCCCGAGGTGCGCTTGCTGCCCGGGCGCGAATTCCCCATGGACGAGGCAGCGCGCGCCAAATTTCGCAGCCGCTGGCGCGAACTGCTGGACGGCGACCCGACCAAAAGCCGCATCTACAAAGACATGGGCAACGGCGTGGCCACCGCCGGCATTGAGTACTACCTGCCGCTGTTCTTTGATGCCACCGCCACCGTGTTCGATTACCTTGGCGAGCAAGCCACCGTGGTGCTGCACGGCGACTTAGAGCCCGCCTTTCAGCGCTTTTGGCAAGACACGCAAGAGCGCTACCGCCTGGTCAAAACCGACCCCGAGCGCCCGGCTTTGCCGCCCGAGAGTTTGTTTCTTTCGGCTGAGAGCTTTTACACCGCAGCCAACGCCCACGCCCAACTGGCCATCCGCCCCGCGCTGGCCGACGTGGCCGACAACGCGTTTGCGCAAACGCTGGGCGATTTGTCGGCACAACGCGGTGCCGAAGAGCCCTTAGCCCGGCTGCAAAGCCACATCCGCAACACCGCACACCGCGTGCTGCTGCTGGCCGAGAGCGATGGTCGGCGCGAAAGCTTGCTGGACTTTTTGCGCGCCAGCGGCGTCAGCCCAGCGGCGTTTGACTCGCTGGCCGAGTTTGCAGCCAGCGATGAAAAAATCGGCATTGCCACCGCCGCGCTGACGGTGGGTTTCTCGTCTCTTGAAGACGGCATCGACTTCATCACCGAAACCGAACTCTTTGCCGCTGGCCCCACCACGCGACGGCGCAAAAAGCAGGAACAGGTGAGCGACGTGGACGCGCTCATCAAAGACCTGAGCGAGCTGAACGTGGGCGACCCGGTGGTGCACAACGCACACGGCATTGGCCGCTACCGGGGCCTGGTCGAGATGGACATGGGCGAGAAAAATACCGACGGCTCGCCCGCGCTGATGGAGTTTCTGCACCTGGAATACGCCGACAAAGCGGTGCTGTATGTGCCGGTGAGCCAGCTGCAGCTGATTGGCCGC
>JAUXXN010000606.1 GCA_030684755.1 Hydrogenophaga sp. | reverse complement strand
GCGGCAATGAGCTGGCCGCGCGGCGCCAGCCGCACCAAGCCGCCGGGCAACACGCGCCAGCTTTGTGGGCCATCGGCCATGGCAAACACGCGCAGCATGGCCGAGCGGGGCATGAGGCGCTCGTCGGCCCAAGTGGGCGTTTGGCTCAGCGGCAGCCAAGACTGCACGGTGTAGTCCTCGGGGTGGCGCACCATGCGGCCCGACCATTCGTCGAGCTCGCGCGCTTTCAGGCTTTGGCCCATGGCGGTTTCTAAGCCCGATTGCGGGTAGGTGGGCTTGATCACGCTGGATTTGAGCAGCGGCAGCACCTCGCGCAGGGCGGCGTTTTCGCCGCACCACCACGTGGCCAGCGAGGGCAAGGCCAGTTCTTCGCCCAGCAGGTGGCGGCTGATGGCGGGCAAAAAGCCCAGCACGGCGCTGGATTCGAGCGGCGCCGAGCCCGGCGCGTTGGCCAGCAGCAGGTTGCCCGCGCGCAGCACTTGCAGCAGGCCGGGCACGCCCAGGGTGGAGTCGGAGCGCAGCTCCAGCGGGTCCAGCCACTCGTCGTCCAGCCGCTTGATGAGCGCGTGCACCGGCTCCAGGCCCTTGAGGGTTTTGAGGTACAGCCGCTGGTCGCGCACGGTGAGGTCGTTGCCTTCCACCAGCGTGAGGCCGAGGTAACGCGCCAGGTAGGCGTGTTCAAAATAGGTTTCGTTGTAGGGGCCGGGTGTGAGCAGGGCGATGCGGGCGTTGTCGCCCTCGGGCGCCATGCGCTTGATGCCGTCTATAAGTGCGCGGTAGCTGCCCGCGAGGCGCTGCACCTTCATGTCGGCAAAGGCTTGCGGGAACTGGCGCGAGACGGCGATGCGGTTTTCGAGTAGATAGCCCAGGCCAGAGGGCGCTTGGGTGCGCTGGCCCACCACCCACCAGCGGCCGTCGGGGCCGTGGGCGAGGTCGAAGGCGACGATGTGCAGCCAAGTGCCGCCAGGCGGCTGCACGCCTTGCATGGAACGCAGGTAGCCGGGGTGGCCTTGCACCAGCGCGGCGGGCAGCATAGCGCGCTTGAGCAGTTCGCCGGGGCCGTACAGGTCGGCCATCATGGCGTTGAGCAAGCGCGCGCGCTGCAACACACCGGTCTCGATGTGGGCCCAGTCTTGCGGGCTGACGATGGTGGGAAACAGGTCGAGCGCCCAGGGGCGCTGCTGGCCGGTGGCGGCGTCGGCATAGACGTTGTAGGTCACGCCGTTGTCGCG
>JAUXXN010000602.1 GCA_030684755.1 Hydrogenophaga sp. | reverse complement strand
GGTCGATGAGCACGTACTCTTGCAGGCTCTCCAGCAAGCGGTAGTGGGCAAATTTGCCGCCTCGGTCAAAGGCGGCGGTGCTGGGGGACAGCACTTCAACGATGACCTTGGGCTCAGCAAGGGCGATGGATTGTGGGTCGGCCAACTCGGTGGGTTGGCAAGCCACCACCACATCGGGGTAAAAAAAGCTGGTGCTGGCCTGTACTCGCACCCGCACGTCAGACACAAACGCACGGCAAGGGCCACCTTTGAGGTGTTGTCGCAGGCTGGCACCGGTGGCCAGCGTGGCCGCGTTGTGCGCCAATGTGCCGCCGGCCATGGCGTAGACGTGACCGTCGATGAACTCGTTGCGCGTGTCCTGGCTGGCTTCCCATTCCAGGTATTCCGCAGCGGTCAGGGGGATGTTGGGGGATGGGAGTGACATGCCCGAATTTTGGCACCAACTGACTGCGGGCGGGTCACATCGTTCAACCCAATGGCGCTGGGCTTGGCTGCTGCTCAGTTTGCCCAGCCGATCAGCTTGGCTTCAGATGCACATACCAGCCCATCACAGGCCGCTGCTGATCTTCACGAATAGACGCAGCTTCCAGCCGCTCCACCTGCCAACCGTTCATGGCCGCTAGGCGCTCAATGTATCCGCGTGAATGCGCGTAGCGCAGGCTGGGCTGCAACACGAGGTCTTGCCCCGGTGGCGCTTGTTCCAGCGAGAAGGCGAACACGCCACCGGGCAGCACACAAGCGCGCGCGGCGGTCAACACCTCGTCGAGCGCGCCCACGTAGATGAACACATCGGCTGCAACGATCAGGTCCACCGGCGATGTCTGGCCCCGCAGAAAAGCCAGCAGGTCGCCCTCTTGCACGTGCTGATACAACCCGCTGGCCCGCGCCTGGGCCACCATGACCGGTGACAGGTCCACACCGTCAATGCGATCCACCCGGCCCTGCATGCGCTGGGCGCACAAACCGGTGCCGCAGCCCAGGTCCAGCATGTGCCGAAAGCGGCGACTGCCGTTGCGCAGGGGTTCAAGCAGAACTTCGTGGGCCTGGTACCGCAATGCCTCCAGCAAGTGCGTCTGAAAGCCCTCGGCGTAGTCGTCGAACAAGGCTTGCACATAGGCAGCGGGCGGGTGCGGTAACACCTCACCCCGTACCGACGCCAGGTAGAAGCGGTTCAGCGTCTCGTCGGCGCCCTGGGCCAGGGCCTGCTCGTAGCAGTGGGCAGCCTCGGCCAGACGGCCCTGCTCGCGCAAGAACTGGCCGCGCTGGCTCCAGGCCACGGCCAGCGTGGCGTCCAGCGCCAGCGCCTGTTCGAGCGCATGGAGAGCTTCATCCGTGCGGCCCAGGCGGTCGCAGCAATGCCCCAAGCTCAACCAAATCGGTGCGGCCACCGCGTTCGGGCTCTGACGAATGCCCTGCTGCAGCGCGCCTGCGGCTTCTTCCCACAGACCCAGCTTTTCGGCACACACACCCTGGGCCAGCCAGGCATCGGCGTGCGCCTGGTCGGCTGCCGTGGCCTGCTGCAACACGGGCAGTGCCTCTGACACTTGCCCCAACCGCAACAGCGTGATGCCCAGGTTGGCCAGCACCGAGGCCCGGCCTGGCATCAGTGCCAGCGCCTGCCGGTAGGCCTCGGCCGCAGCGCTCAGCCGGTCGGCCTCGAAATGCGCATTGCCCTGAAAGAACAGGGTCTTGGCTTGTTCAATGGCTGCGTTCATGGGCGGTCTTTCTGGCTTGTGCGGTCAAGCCACAAAGCTTAGCCTACATTGGCGCGCTGGCCCCAGCCGACCGCCACGTGGACGGCGTTACACAGAAACCGCTGCTTTTCTGGCATGGTTCAACGCGGCCCCCGTGGGTGTCGCCATCATCCACGCCGGGCTGGCCCACCTGCGGCACGTCACCCTGCACCCGTTCGACGACGGCAACGGCCGCATCAGCCGCGCCGTGGGCGACATGGCACTGCCGCGTGCAGAAGGCACGGCGCAACGGCTCTACAGCTTCAGCGCGTAAATACAGCGTGAGCGCAAACAGTATTACGACCAGCTAGAAGCCACCCAGCGCAGCACGCAGGATGTGATGCCCTGGCTGGACTGGTTTTTGGCCTACCTGCTGCGCGCTGTGCAGGGTGCCGATGGCTTGCTGGCCGGCGTGCTGAATAAGACCCAGTTCGGGCAGCGCTGGGCGGGCACGCCCATGAACGCACGGCAAACGCTGGTGCTGAACCGCGTACTTGACCGCGTGCCGGACGGCATGGAAGGCATCACCAACGCCAAGTGGGCAGCCATTGGCCAATGCTCTGCCGATCTTGACAACGATGCCGGTGTTGTACAGCCCGCTGCTGGCGCCGCGCTGTTTTCAGCCACGCTCGCGCCCATGGACTTTGTGGCGCACATGCTCGGTCTGCCGCCCGACACGCTGCGGGTCGATGTGCCGTCGCCCTTTGCGCCCGAGCAGTGTGGGCACAGTCGCGCGGCATGGGCGAGCCCGAGCGCGACGCCTTTGTGGCCCGCTTCACCGAAGGCGGCCTGGGCATTGGTTTTGCGGTGCTCGGCGGCGCGTTTGGTGAGGGCATCGACCTGCCCGGTCGGCGCCTCATTGGCGCCTTCATTGCCACGCATGCGACGAAACTCGGCGCGCTGCGCCCGTTTGGTGGTTTGAGTATGGACACCGCAGACGACGGTAGCTTTGAAGCTTCTTGTTCAACCTGTCTGTGTTTACATAAAATTATCTGAAACTAATAATTATCAGCAATAGATAAATACGGATACCCCAATGCAAGCCAAACCCGTTTTCCACCGACCCCAGTACGCCGCCGACCTGGCGCAGCAGCTGTTGAAGCCCACTGCATTGCAGGTGCAGGTGCGCTCGGGCGTGTTTCTGTCTGGCATCCGCCGCATCGGAAAAACCACCTTTCTTCGGCAAGACCTGGTACCGACTCTGGAATCCATGGGCACCCTGGTGATCTACGTGGACCTTTGGGCCGATCGCAGCAAAAGCCCGGCTTCGCTCGTGCACGAAGCAGTCAAGGCCACGCTGTCCGCATTGGCGGCTCCTGGTACCCAGCTGCTGAGCCGGTTCAAAGGCTTGAATGTGGGTGCTGCCGGATTTTCTTTCGGCTTCCAGGTCGACGCAGTGGGCAAGCCGGGTGGCGCTACGTTGGCGGCTGTGTTTACCGAACTGGTTGACCAGGTGAAGACCGATGTCGTGCTCATCATTGACGAGGTACAGCAGGCCTTGGGCACCGAAGAAGGCGGCCATCTGCTGTTTGCCTTGAAGGCTGCGCGAGACGCCGTCAACACCCGCCCTGGCACACCCGGCTACTTGCTCTTCTTGGGCACGGGCTCGCACAAGTCGCTGGTTGCGGACATGGCCACTCGGCGGTCGCAGCCATTCGCCGGTGCCGTATCCACGGGCTATGAGCCTCTGGGCTCAGATTTCGTGAGCTGGAAAGAAGCGCAACTGAAACAAATCAAAGGGATCAAGTTGCCTTCGCATGACGTGATGTACCAAGGGTTCCTGGCGCTGGGTCAGCGCCCCGAAGAACTGCAAAACGCACTGGTGCTGCTTCAGTCGCGCCCTGAAGATGCCAACGTCGCCTTTCCCATCATTTGCTCAAGCCTGGCGTCGGCGGCGGCAGAAGTGGAAATCGCAACCATTGAGACGTTGGGCGCCCTGGCTTCAGCCATCTTTGATCGCATAGTCCATGGCAACGAACATGGCGAGTCGGGCCTGTTCTCTGCGGATGCCATCAACAGTTACGCAGAGCAGATCGGCACCACGGTGGACACACCCCAGGTGCAAAACATGGTCGACCGCATGATCACCGCCAACGTCATGCACCGCCAGTCGCATGGCGTTTATGCGGTGGCAGACCCGTTTGTTCGGCAAGCCTGGCGACAACGAAAAGCCATGCAGTTGCCGCTATCTCAGTAAGCCCCACCCCGCATGCCGTGAAGCGCTACCGCGCTGATTGCGGTCCAAATGTTCATGTCTTCAGATGGCACATGGACAGTCCGCTGTTTTGACTTGATCACTGCGCCGCTGCCTATGCAAAATTGGAATGGCAGGAATCGGCCAGAAGCAGACGTAGCATTTATCTACCGAATGCGGTCGTCGGTTAGGCAATACTGGCGGGCTCGCATCACGAATCTGCCCTTTGGAGATGACGTGACCACCGTGCTGCAGTTGTGAACCGAGAGGCATGGTGCCCAATGCAGGTCACCATCGTCCCTCCCGCACGCGCCGCACGTTGGCGTTCATTTGATGCCGCACGACGTGCTCAAACAGCCACCGCTTCGGGCCTGTCAGATTGGACCCGTGACGGGCATAGAACGCGTCTGGGCTGTCGAAGATGCCAAAGTCGTCGACGATGCCCTCTTTCTGGATGTAAGTGTCCCGACCGCGCCACTCAACCTCAGGCGCAGACAGGTCGGGCGTGGCGGCACCGTAGCCGCAGAAGCGCTTGGCGTCTGGAAAGCGGCGCTGCAGGCTGGAGAGGTACGGCGCATCGAGGATGAAGCCCTCCAATACGATCCATCGGTCGTCAAGGTTGACTTCTACCCAACTGTGGATGATGCGCTGCGGTGCCAGCCAGTAGGCGACACCGGTGATGGCTCCCTTTTGAAGCGGCTTGTCGATGGTGAAGCCGTGGAATCGGCAGGGGATGCCCACCGCACGCAGCAAGGCCATGAGCAGGGTGCCCTTGGTGTTGCACTGGCCGATGCCATCGGCCAGCACGCGAGAGGCCGGCAGTTCGTCGCCCGCGTTGTAGCCGAAGGCGATCTCATTGCGCACGAAGTTGTAGACGGCGCCGATCTGTTCGTAAGGCGCTAAGGTGCGCCAACCGCGGGCGTTGACCAGGGCCTCGATGTCTGTGTGCTGGATGTCCAGCAGCGGCGTTGCCGTAAGCAAGGGGTACAGGGTGTCGGACATTGTTGGGGGCCTTTCTGAAGTTGATGCGTGCATTGGAAACCCTGTAGCAACTTCAGAGTCAAGCGGCTAGGATTCGAGCATGCGACTTCAAATCAAGGCACACAGATGAAGATCGGTGAATTGGCAGCAGCCGTGCAGACACAGGTGGAGACCATTCGCTACTACGAGCGCGAGGGTCTCCTGCCACATGCGCCGCGCAGCGAAGGGAACTACCGCATTTATGGCCCCGACCATTTGGAGCGGCTGACGTTCGTGCGCCATTGCCGGTCACTCGATATGACATTGGACGAGATTAGGGTGCTCTTGCGCTTCAAAGATGATCCGCAGGCGGAGTGCGGCGAGGTGAACGCGATGCTCGACGAACACATGGGCCATGTCAGAACCCGCATACGCGGGCTCCGCCAGCTTGAGAAACAGCTGCAAGCACTTCGCGAGCGATGCGATGACGTTCGAGAGGCGGCGAGCTGCGGCATCCTCAATCACCTGGCAGAGTATGCGTTGCCGGTTGATGGCAGAGCGAATACACATGTGAAGGCAGCACACGGCACGCCCAAAGTTCAACGCCGTTCTTCAAGCAAGGAATGACTGGTTTTCTTTTGGCTCTTCGACCGCAATGGGTCGAAACCGGCCACACTGAGTTAGCGTGATCACCTTGAATCAGCGTCGTGTCCATGAACGCCGGAATGGGTGTCCAGAAGTGATCAGCTTCCGCGCTACCGCGCTCAGGGCCGGAAAATCGCACACAGCTTGTTGCCGTCGGGATCAAGCACGTAAGACAGGTGCAGCGCACCCATGGCGCCCTGGCGCAGGCCCGGGGCGTCCTCAATCGACGTGCCCCCATGCGCCACGGCCACATCGTGAAACGCCTGCACCTGCTCGGGCGACGTGCACTTGAA
>JAUXXN010000591.1 GCA_030684755.1 Hydrogenophaga sp. | reverse complement strand
CAAAGTGCTGGGTAATGTATCGCTCAATGGCTTGCTCGCGCTGCAACGCAGATAACTCAGGTGCTGCTTGGAGCGCACGGACTTGCTCACGCGCCTGAGCCAAGCGCTCATCCCATTGTTTCCATTCAGCTTGTAAGGCTGCTTCTCTTTCTGCGGCTTGTGGGTGCAAAGGCCCCATATTTTCTTCATCAGAAAACTTGGGTTTCACTTTCATGCCGCTGTTGACTTGGCTCAACATCTCAAGCAGCTGACTTTCTTCTTCTGCATAAAAAGCATGTGCCCATTCAGCGCCCAGTATTTGTCTGCGAACGGTTTGCCTCTCGGCATGAGCAGCGCTCCATTGGGTTGGGTGACGCGGATCTACCTGAAAGCGCCACGTATGCTGCTGCAACTGCACGTAACGATGCCAGACACTTTTCACACCACTGAGCGCTGGCTCTTTGAGATGGGCCCGCGCTTCGTTCAGTAGCAAAGCTTCGATGTCTGGTAATGTTTTTTCGCCAACAAGGCTCAGGTAGTAATCGAACTTCTGGCGCAATGCACGGCTGGCGCGCAACTGCCCATCCACACCCACACCCCAGTCACCATCGGCCTGTGTTCCATCCAGTGACGTGCCGTCTGTGGATAAAGCCAGCGATTGAATGACAACTGGCAGATAGGGGTCTGTTTTTGCCTGCGCTTGGTCTGAATTCGAACCAAACGGGTTGGCAACACCAGCTTGTTGCCAACCCAATCTGTTGTTGTCTTGCGGGGTATGCGCAGTGGGGGGGGTTGCGGAAGGCCATATTAGAAACCACGCTACCAACGCGCCCACCGTGGCCAAACTGGCAACAGTAAGCGCGTTGAGTCGGGGAATGATCCGCACGCTCAGCACAATGCGCCTTACAGCCCCACACCCTTCAGCCGGTTCGCTTGTGCTCGATATACCGCAACCGGGTCTGATACAAAAACGTTGCGCAACCCAAACACATGGTTGATTTGATCAATGTGGTTCCAGCCATAGTTATCACGTAAAACGGTGCCCCAATGGTTGGAGCACCGGCCAACCACACCATCGTTTTGTTCAAAGCCATAAAACAGAGCAGCAGCTCCAAGAAAACCGTCGGAAATATCCAGTACGTTTGTATATACCGAAGTACCGCCCATAGAGTAATAACGTACGTTATTCACCAAATTCGCACCTTGTCCGCATGAGCTGGTGGGTGCTCCGTCTTTAAACCGATTGTTGAAGGTCAGTGAACCTGCGGTTGACAGCGATTGCAAAGACTGCAGTGCATTTTGAGGATTGGACGGGCTACCAGACAAATAAGCCACCACACTGCTCAGCCCATTGACGACACCAGCAACAAGGCCGGTTGTTCCTGTGAAGTTCGTTATGCCTTGAAGCGCATCTGCTACCTTACTGCCTCTGTGGGGGGTGCCCACCGTCGTGACACTGGCCACCAAGCCTGGTGCAACCCCGGCGACATAACGGCTTGTGTTGCCCCCGTGGCTATGTCCAACCAAGTTGAATTTTTCATGGCCATACTTTGCTTTGAGAGCCTGCAATTCCCTCAACAATTGCTCACCGCGCACCTCGGTGCTGTTGGATTGCGACACGCTTGCCGTGTACACCGTGGCGCCACTGCGCCTCAGTTCTGACGGTATCCCGTAAAAATACTGCACCGGGCCAACTGCGTCAAAGCCCAGAAGGCCATGCACCAGAACAATGGGGTATTTGGTTTTTGTGTAAGTGTCTTGGGCCAGCATAGTGGTTGGGGCTGACAACAACGCAAGACCGATGGCGCAAGCGGTGATGAGTTTTCTCATTTTTTTCTTTCTTGGTTTTGAAAGTTGACGATCAATGGCTTAAAAAATATTTTCGAACGATCGTGCTTTTTTAAAAATAAGGTTTTCCCTTAATGGAAAACCCTTTAATTCTCTGTTCGCTTTGCCATGGCTGCTGGCCTCGGTCCTTGAGCCACAGGTTCGCACCATTGAAAAATCCAGCTTTGTTCAAAGCAGTAAAAGTCGAGCAAGGTGGGTTTGCCGTAGCTTGGAATAACGAGATCGATAGCAGTTCGTATGAATTGTGGAAGCACGGTCAAGACATGCCCTGACAAGGCGCCGCACCAGATAGCCATTTCCCTGCGCTCCATGGCCGCCAGTGGGCTTGATCGTGATGGGGCAGACAGGCTTGGCGACTGAAGCTGGCGGTATTTTGAGAGCACCCGCACAAAACCCACAAGCCCAGGTCTGTGGGCTTTGTGGTTGCGGGCTTCGTTTTGATCCGGTCATGTGACTTTTGAAGCCCCTCACCCCGACCCTCTCCCGCAAGCGGGAGAGGGAGTGAAGACGCCAACGTGCCAACACCATCGACTTGCACCCTGGCATCCGTTAAATATTACGTTTAGAGAAACGTGTTTACCAATGGTAAATTATTGGCTATAGTGCGGACCCAGCACCGCCGCGCGACCTTTCTCGGCGGGCCACACCAACAGGAGCACCGCAGGCATGGCCACCTACACCTACCCCACCTTTCCTTACCAGGCGCCGCACGACCTGATGCAAGGCGCACCACAGCGCAAACCGCTGGTGATCATTGGCGCTGGCCCGGTGGGGCTGGCGGCGGCCATTGATGCCCGACTGCAAGGGCTGGACGTGCTGCTGTTTGACGAAGACGACAGCGTGTCGTTTGGCTCGCGGGCGGTGTGTTACGCCAAGCGGGCGCTGGAAATTCTGGACCGCCTGGGCGTGGGCGATGTGGTGGTGGACAAGGGCGTGAGCTGGAATGTGGGCCGTACCTTTATGCGCGAAGAAGAGGTGTACCGATTCAACCTGGTGCGCGACGCCGGCCACAAGCGCCCGGGCATGATCAACCTGCAGCAGTACCACCTGGAAGAAGCACTGGTGAAACGCGCCACCGAACTGGGTGCCGATGTGCGCTGGAAATACAAGGTGGTGGGCGTGGAGCCCTTGGCCGATGGCGCCCGTGTCAGCATCGAGACCCCTGACGGCAACTTTGACATCGAAGCCGACTGGCTGATCGTGGCCGACGGTGCGCGCTCCAACGTGCGCCGCGAGTTGGGGCTGGACATTGAAGGCCATGTGTTCAAAGACCGCTTCCTGATCGCCGACGTGGTGATGAAAGCCGACTACCCGGCTGAGCGCTGGTTTTGGTTCGACCCACCGTTTCACCCCAACCAAAGCGTGTTGCTGCACAAGCAGAGCGACAACGTCTGGCGCATCGACTTTCAGTTGGGCTGGGACGCCGACCCGGAAGAAGAGAAAAAGCCCGAGAACATCATGCCGCGCGTCAAAGCCATGCTGGGCGACGACCGCGAATGCACGCTGGAATGGGCCAGCATCTACACCTTTCAGTGCCGCCGCATGACGAACTTTCGCCATGGGCACCTGCTGTTTGTGGGCGACGCGGCGCACCAGGTGTCGCCGTTTGGCGCACGCGGTGCCAACTCGGGTTTTCAGGACACGGACGATTTGCTGTGGAAGCTGGCGCTGGTGATCAAAGGCCAGGCGCCCGAGGCGCTGCTGGACACCTACGACACAGACCGGGTGTACGCGGCGGACGAAAACATCCGCAACTCCACCCGCTCCACCGATTTCATCACGCCCAAAAGCGCGGTCAGCAAGCTGTTTCGCAACGCGGCGTTGGAGCTGGCCCGCAGCCAGCCGTTTGCCCGCAAGCTGGTGAACTCGGGCCGCTTGAGCGTGCCGGCATTTTTGGTGCATTCGGCCCTGAACACGCCCGATGCCGACAAGTTTGACGGCGACATGGTGCCCGGCGCCCCGCTGGATGACGCCCCGGTGCGCCTGGCCGGGGCCGATGGCTGGTTGCTGGACCAGTTGGGCAACCGCTTTGTGTTGCTGGCTTTTGCCGACAGCGCCGACACCATCGACACCGCCTTGCCCGGCCTGCAGGTGCAGGCCGCTGTGCTGGCGGCGGCGGCGCTGCCGGTGCAAACCCTGCTGGTGACAGCCCACGCGGGCACCGCGCCCGCCGGGTTGGTTACGCTGCACGACCGCGACGGCCTGATGGCCCAGCGCCTGGACGCCCGCCCCGGCACCTGCTACCTGGTGCGCCCCGATCAACACGTGGCCGCCCGCTGGCGCCGTTTTGATGCAACGGCTTTGCAAGCCGCCCTGCACCGCGCCACAGCCCAACCCGTTACCGAAACCGCCACCGCTTGAACCCGAGGAACACACCATGCCCCTGCAGTTGCAACCCAACCTGAGCGAACCCGGTCAGCGGTACTTTCGCGATTTCACCCCGGGCGACGATTTCTACGAAGCCCTGATCGACACCCACCGCGACCTGAGCGACGAGCAAAGCCAGTTGCTCAACGCCAAGCTCATCTTGTTGCTGGCCAACCAGGTGGGCGACATCGCGGTGCTCAAAAATGTCCTGCGCCTAGCGCGCGAAGGTGTTTGATTCGCCGCTTGCCAACCCACCCCATTGACCCGAAGGAGCACCCCATGAACATCCGCAAAATCCACCATGTGGCGTACCGCTGCAAAGACGCCAAAGAAACCGTGCTGTGGTACCAGAAGCACCTGGGCATGAACTTCGTGCTCGCCATTGCCGAAGACCAGGTGCCGTCCACCCACGCGCCCGACCCCTACATGCACCTGTTCATGGACGCGGGCGGCGGCAACATTTTGGCGTTTTTTGAACTGCCCAACGCCCCCGAAATGGGCCGCGACACCAACACCCCCGAGTGGGTGCAGCACATTGCGCTGGAAGTGGACACCGTGGCCGAACTGGAAACCACCAAGGCCCGACTGGAAGCCGCTGGCGTGCCGGTCATCGGTATCACCGACCACACCATTTTCAAGTCCATTTACTTCTTCGATCCCAACGGCCACCGCCTGGAACTGGCCGCCAACACCGGCACGCCCGAGATGATGCAAAAGCTCGACGACGTGAAATGGGACATGTTGGAAGAGTGGAGCCAAACCAAACGCGCACCCAAACACGCGGCCTGGATGCACGAGCGCGAGTTCACCGCCAACTGAAAACGCAGGCCACCGTCCAGCGTGGCGAGGCCTGCAACACGTTGTCAGGCGCTGACTGGCGCGCCCACCTGACGCAAAGCCTTTTGGGTACTTTGCAGGTCGACCAGCAGTTGGGCCACCAGGGCGGTTGGGACGGGGTCTTGGGTTTCTTGGACCCCGTGCTCAACCGTGGCGGCGGTTTGGGCTATCGCTTTAAAGCCCATCAGCATGGCCGCGCCCTTCAGGTTGTGGGCGATGAAGCGGATGTTGCTCCTGTCTCCCGTTTCCAGTGCCCGAACCAGCGCATGCAAAGTGCCCTGCGGTGGGGCCAACAAGCTGTCCAGCATTTCAGCCAGGGTTTCAGTGGTCAGCATCGACACAATGTCGGCATACGCCTCCCGGTCTATCACGTCCATGTCATCCATTGCGGGGGTCTCGCTTTCTGTGGGTTCTGGGCAGCGCACGGGCACATCAACCGTCTCGCTTTGTATTGGGCTGGGCACAGGCAGGGCTGGGTTGGCGGTAACCAACGCGCTGGGCTCGTCCAGCAAACCACAGCGCTGTAAGGCGCGCTGCAGGTCGTTCGTTTGCAAGGGCTTGCTGACGAACTCGTTCACACCCATGACTTGCGCCCGTTGGCGGGTTTCGTTCAGCACATCGGCGGTCACCAAAATCACCGGCATGGTGGCCGCAGGGCCGTCCAACTGGCGAATCGCTTCGGTGGTGGCAAGTCCGTCCAATACCGGCATGTGGTAGTCCAGCAAAACCACGTCAAATGCTTGCTGGGCCAGACACTCCAGGGCTTCTGCGCCGTTTTCGCAAAACACCGCCGCGTGTCCCATCTTCTTCAGCAAGATGCCCATGTATTTCTGATTGATCGCGTGGTCTTCGGCCACCAGCACCTTCAGGCGGCGCGTTGTGCCCGTGTTGACAGGCACCAAAGTCTCGGTTGTGGGCGCGGTGGTTGTCTGCAACTGGAGCGTGACGGTGAACACCGAGCCCACACCCGGTTCGCTGCTGACCTGAATACCGCCCCCCATCATGCGCGCCAGATTGCGCGAAATCTCCAGCCCCAGCCCGGTGCCGCCCATGCGCCTGCGCACGGAATTGTCGGCCTGGAAAAACCGGGTGAACAGGTTGTTCACCGTCTCGCGGTCCATGCCCATGCCCGTGTCGCGCACCGTGAGCACCACACCCGGTGGTCCGTTGACTGCGCACGACATCTCGGCGATTACCGAGCCCTTGGCGGTGAACTTAATGGCGTTGTTGATCAGGTTGAACATGATCTGGCGCAACCGCGTTGCGTCGGCCATGACCCAGGTGGGCAGATCGCTGGCAGCGTTCACCTGCAGTTCCAGCCCTTTGTTGTTGGCTGCCACCCTCATCAGGCTTTCTACCTCTTGCACCACATCGCGCAGGTTGATGGGGGATTCTGAGAGCTTGAGCGTGCCCGATTCCATGGTGGACACATCCAGAATGTCATTGAGCACACCAAGCAAGTGCAAGGCAGAGTCGCGCGCCGTTTGCAGGTAATCGCGTTGCTGTGGCGTCAGGTTGGGTTCGTCCAGCAAGTTGAGCATGCCCAGCAAACCCTGAAATGGGGTTCGTATCTCGTGGCTCATGTTGGCCAGAAACACGCTCTTGCCGTGGTTCGCCGCTTCGGCTTGGTCGCGGGCGTCTGAGAGTTCGCGGCTGAGGTGTTGCAGTTGGGCGTATTGCTTTTGCTGGCGGCGTATGTGGCGCACCAGCACCACCACAAAAACCAACAAAACAACACTTTGTACACCCGCCAACGTGATCACCAGCACACTTTGTTGTTGCAGTTGCGCGTTGCGTTCGTCCACAAAGCGCGCCACAGCGCGGTTGGCTTCGCGGGTCAGTTCGGCCACCTGCGGCAAAAGCGTTTCCACGCTAGATTCCATGGCGGCGAGGCTTTCCCTGTCTTGTATCAAACCTGCTGGGTCGGCGAACAAAGGGTCGGCCCGGACCACAAACGCCTCAATAGACCCTATTGCGTCAGCGTAAGCCGTTGTGTTGTCAATCAAATCGCGGCGTGGAATTTGGGTGAGCAAATCTATGCGACTCAAAAAAACCTCGTAGCGCTCGTTGAGATCGTAGGGGTCGATCTGCTCGGGTTTGCTCATGGCCACGTGCAGTTTTGAGTCGAGCCGACTCAGCTCGCGCTCCAGCTGGTAAGCCTGCCACATGATCGAGTCCACTTGGTTGGTGGACACATCTTTCAGCAATTTGAACTGTTGCCACTGAATCCAGGCCAAAGGGCTGAGCGTGACCACCAGCAGGCTGGCAAGAGCCGCCACCCATTGCCAACGTTGCCACTGGGCCAGATTCAGCATGGTCAACATCACTGCACGTCCAGCGCCTTGAGTTGCCAAATGGAGCGTTCGTAGTACGTGGAAGTGCGCAACTCTGCGGCGCTGTCAAAGGGGAACACCACAAACAGCGGCCCTTTGTCGCGCACGGGCATGGGCTTGTTGTCCAGCAAGCGTGCCACGATCACCTTGTATTTCTGCACATCGGCCATCGGAATGTCAATCTTGTAATCGTTGATGGCCACCGCGCTCAGGGTGGTGCCGCTGGCTTTGACGGCCGCCAGCAGATCTGCCAGCAGCGGGCCGGTGAACTTCACCGGTTTGTCAAACCAGGGGGTGCGGGTGGTGAAGCTGTGCTGGGGCAAGGCTTCAATCATTTTCATGTCAAAGCGGGCTGTTTCGCCCGCATTTTTCACAGCAATTTTGCCTGACACCGTCAGGATCGGGCGGGTGGTGGGGGCGTCCAGTGCCAGCGCGGGCACTGAAAGCGACAGGCCAGCCAAAAGCAGTGCGGCGTTCAGTGTGCGGCGTGTGGTCATGGTGCAGTGGTCCTCAACGTAACAGATGAAAAAACCAGATGTTAGCCGTGTGGTGACCCATGTGGTGTGAGCCCGGCAATTTGGGCGTGACTTTGTTGAGCCCTTAGCAGACCCTTTGGACGGTAAGCGCAGCGGGTGCGGCGCTACCATCGCCCCTATGAGCCCCAAGCCCCACCACACCAGCGCCCTCGTTCTGTTTTCAGGCGGGCAAGACTCCACCACCTGCCTGGCCCACGCCTTGGCACGTTACCCACGCGTCGAAACCATCGGGTTCGACTACGGCCAGCGCCACAGCGTTGAGCTGCAAGCCCGCCTGGTGGTGCTGCGCCAACTGCGCGAGCAATTTCCAGCGTGGGCCGAGCGCCTGGGAGAAGACCATGTGCTCGATCTCGCCGTGCTCGGCAAAGTGAGCGAAACATCGCTCACCCGCGACATGGCCTTTCGCATGGAAGAGAGCGGTCTGCCCAACACCTTTGTGCCCGGGCGCAACCTGCTTTTTTTGACGCTGGCCGCCGCACTCGCCTACCGCCGGGACATCCAGGTCATCGTCACCGGCGTTTGTGAAACCGACTTTTCAGGCTACCCCGACTGCCGCGACGACACCATGAAAGCGCTGCAAGTGGCGCTCAGCCTCGGCATGGACCACCGCTTCCTCATCGACACCCCACTCATGTGGATCGACAAAGCCGACACCTGGCGCATGGCGCACGAACTGGGCGAAGCCTCGGGCGTAGCCGGTGGCGGGACGGCGTTGGTAGACCTGATCGTGGAACACACCCACACCTGCTACCTCGGGGACCGCGAACACCGGCACGCCTGGGGCTATGGGTGCGGCAGTTGCCCCGCGTGCGAGCTGCGGGCGCGGGGGTGGGCGGGGTATTGCCTTGACCCGATCCACGGTTAAGACTTGGCACTCAACCAGGTTCTCTGAATCGGGTTTTTTACTGGGTATGCACGCCCGCTACCAAGTTATGCGCCCAAGCCATCACATCTGCGGCAACCGTGAGCGCACGGTTCCGATCCAGGCCTTCGGGGTTTATCGTGCCGTAGCGAGCTTCCACCGCGTAGGGGTTCAGCTCATCAAGCCAGTCCGCCGCCGGAGGTGCTGGAAGCTGGTTGTCTTCCAGAAGATCGAGCAGTATGAGCAGATCGTGCGTTCGACGAAACTCGACGCGGTAGGCGCTGAGAACTGCTTTCAGTGCTTTTTCAACCGCTTGTTGGACGTGAAACCCGACCAAGGCATCACCCAACCCAGGTCCAGCTGCGAGCCAGCGCCCGGCTGCCAGATCTTGTTGTGCTGAAGCGAGCAGCAAATGGGCAATAGACGGCTGGTTGCACGCATCAACCATGCACCACCTGTCCTTCCTTTAATGCCCAGTACAGGGCAGTGCCTGGCTGATGTCCCCAGCGGTTGACCTCGTCTCGCGAGTAGACCAATACATCAACCGGTATCCGCAAGGGCCGCAGCGCCCGGCGCAGTCGCACCATTTCTTGGGCGCGATTTTCGACCACCGGTTCGATGACCAAAAAGTCAAGATCAGAGCCTTCATCTGCGTCACCACGGGCTTGAGAGCCGAACAGCACGATCTGTTCAACTTGTGGTGCAGCCAGCGTCAAAGCCTTGATGGCGCTGGTCAGCGTGTTGGCATTCATCATTTGAAATTCCTTCAAAAGTCTTGGCTGTTCCTATGATGGCACGCTGGCTTGGTTCCTGTGCCAGCTTTCACTGTGGTCGCCTACACCGCATCCACCAACCGGTAGCGCGTGCCGCCAGCGTCGTTGGGCTCCAGCGTCCATTGCCGGTGGTGAAACGCGGCCACCGTGGGCCGGTGGGCAATCGATACCAAGGCGCCATTTTCGCGCAGCACCATGGCTTTGAGGCGGTCGTACAGCACCGCTTCGGCGGATTCGTCCAGGGCGCTGGTGGCTTCGTCTACAAACAGCCAGCGCGGTTTTTTCAAGAAGGCTCGGGCCATGGCCAGGCGCTGCTGTTCGCCGCCTGAGAGTTTCTGGCCCCAGGTGTCTTCGGTGTCGAGCTGGCTGGCTAGATGCGGCAACAGGGCGTCGGTCAGGGCTTGCTGCAATTCGGCGTCGGTGTAGCGCTCGGGCGTGGCCGGGTAGGCCAGGGCGTGGCGCAGTGCGCCGTTGGGGAAATACGGGCGCTGCGGCAGAAACATCACACGGGCGTCAAAGTCGGCCGGTGGGCGCAGTTGGCTGATGGACCAGGGCCAGATGCCCGCCAGTGCCCGAAACAGGGTGGACTTGCCGCTGCCCGATGGGCCTTTGACCAGCACGGTGTCGCCGGGGCTGAGCTGCAAACCGTTGACCGCGAGCAGCGCGGTGCCACCGGGCAGGCTCAGGTGCAGGTCGTCCAGCGCCAGCGCGTCTTCGGTGTGGGGTGTGGCCACGGTCTGGCCGTGGGCGCTGTTTTGCAGGGCCTGAAAGCTGGCCTCAAAACTGGTGATGCGGTCGGTGGTGGCGCGCCAGCTGGCCAGGCGGTCGTAGTTGTCCACAAACCACGAGAGCGCATCTTGCACCCGACCAAAGGCGGAGGCGATTTGCATCAGCTCCCCGAGCTGGATGGCGCCGCTGAAAAAGCGTGGCGCGGCCACGATGAATGGAAACACCACCGCCGCTTGCCCAAAGCCCACGGTGAACCAAGTCAGCCGTTTTTGTGCCCGGATGAGTTGAAGGTAATTGGCCAGCACCACACCAAAGCGGCTGCCCAACTGGCCGCGTTCAACCGGTTCGCCCCGGTCCAGCGCAATGGATTCGCTGTATTCACGCACCCGCACCAGGTGGTGCCGGTAGTCGGCCTCCGCACGCTGCTGGCGAAAGTTCAGGCCAATCAGCGGGCGGCCAATGTAGTGGGTAATGACGCTTCCAATCACGCAATACACCACCGCCATCCACACCATGAAGCCGGGAATCACCACTTCTTCGCCGTTGAAGTTGAAGGCGAAACTGCCCGAGAGCGACCACAAAATACCCACAAAGCTCAGCAGCGTGACCACCGCGTTGAGCAGGCCCATGGACAGGCTCACCGAGTAGCTGGTGAACAGGTTCATGTCTTCTGCAATGCGCTGGTCCGGGTTGTCGGGCGTCTTGTCGCCGTCGCTGTTGCCGGTGAAGCGGGCCAGCTCCAGGTGGTAGAAGGCCTGGTTGGACAACCAGCGGTTGACGTAGTGCACCGTCATCCAGGCACGCCAGCGCATTTCCAGCAACTGCGTCAAATAAAAGCGGTACACCGCAATGACGATGAAGCCAAAAGCCAGGTACGTAAAGCGGCCCAGTTCGCGCCAAAACACCGGCGCGTCCTTGTTTTGCAGCGCGTCGTAAAACACGCGGTTCCATTCGTTGAGCAGCACCAGCATGTACACCGCCGCCAGGTTCAGCGCCACGATGGCAGCCAGCAGGCCGCGTGCGCGCCACTTTTCTTCGGAGTTGAAATAGGGCGCGGCGAGCGCACCGACCTTGGCGGCAAACAGGCGGAAGCTTTGGAATTTGGACAAGGCTTGGGTCATCGAAGGTGTCTCAACAGTTTGGGCGCAGTGATATCAAGGATGCGGTGGAACTGGCTTTGCAGGGCCACACCGCATCGCTCTTTCAAGGGTGACGCAGGGCGCACTCACGCATTCGAAATCCCCGCCGCCACATGCCCGCTGGGCACGTGCAGCGAGGCCGATTCGATGTGGCCGGTCTGGTCGTCAAAGAAAAAGTCGGGCTCAAATTCGCGCAAAAACGGCCCCTTGGGCAGGCCGCCCAAAAACATGGCCTCGTCCACCTCAATGCCCCAGTTCATCAGCGTGCGGATGGCGCGTTCGTGCGCCGGTGCGCTGCGAGCTGTGACCAGCGCGGTGCGCACGCGCATGCTGCGGGTGCCTTCGGTTTGCAGGCGGTGCAGGGCTTCTAGCAGGGGTTTGAACGGGCCACCGGCCAGCGGCTGCCCGGCGTGGCTGGCTTCGTGCGCCTGAAAGGCGCTCAGGCCCTGTGCCTGGTACACGCGCTCGGCCTCGTCGGAAAACAGCACCGCGTCGCCGTCAAAGGCAATGCGCACCTCGTGCGGGTGCGCGTCGCTGGCATGCACCGACTGCGGGTACACCTGCGCGGCGGGCACTCCGGCGTCCAGCGCGGCGCGCACGTCGGCCAGGTGGGTGCTTAAAAACAGGTTGGCGCGCAGCGGGCGCAGGTAGCGCCAGGGCGGTTGCCCGCGTGTGAAGCTGCCGCGCTGGATGGGCAGGCCGTAGTGCTGCGCCGAGCGAAACACCCGCATGCCCGACACCGGGTCGTTGCGCGACAGAATGACCACCTCGACCCGCTGTGCCGTGGCGTCGTTGAAGGCCAGCAGCTTCTTCACCAGCGAAAAGGCCACCCCCGGCTGGGCGGGTTGCTCCAGGCGGTCCAGCTGCAGCTTCATGTAAGCCCGGTCGTCGCCGGTTTCAAACAGGCGGTTTTCTTCTTCAAAGTCGAACAAGGCCCGCGAAGAAATCGCCACGACCAGTTGACCCTCCAAGGTGACAGACATGGGGAAGCGCCTTTGCAGATTAACGAAAGTCTGAAGCGTAGCCCATATGTGAAGGCTAAGCCTGAGTCGGGAAGCCATCTATCCGATGATTTCACCGGCGCGAGATGCCTCACCCAGGATGCGGTGGATCTGGCTTGGCCGGTCCACTCGCATCGCCCCCCGGGGGGTGACGCGCCCTTAGGCGCGGCGCGGGGGGAGCCTGCTAGCCCACCAATTGGTTGAGCTGGATGATGGGCATGAGCACCGCCAACACGATCAGCATCACCACCAGGCCCATGCCCACGATCAGCAGGGGCTCCAGCAAGGTGGTGAGGTGCATGGCGCGGCGCTGCACTTCGGCGCTGAGTTGCGCGGCGGCGCGGCCCAGCATGGCGGGCAGTTGACCGGTTTGTTCGCCCAGGCGGGCAAACATGGCCACCAGTGGCGGAAAGCGTTTTTTGCTGCTCAGGGCAGAGGCCAGGGGCGCGCCCTCGCGCACCAGCACCAGCGCATCCAGCGCGTCGGCTCGCATGGCCTGGTTGCTCAATGTTTCGGCGGCGGTTTGCAGGGCGCGCAAGATGGGCACGCCCGCAGCGGCCAGCATGGCCAGCGTGCCGGCAAAGCGGGCCGCGTTGTAACCCCGCGCCAGTTTGCCCACCAGCGGCAGGCGCAGCCAAGCGGCGTCCATGCGCATGCGCAGGCCTGCGTTGCGCCGCGCCATGGTGAGCGCACCGCTGCCCAGTACCAAAGCGCCCAACATCAACCAGCCGTAGCTGCGCACAAAGTCGCTCAAGTTGAGCATAACGACCGTTAAAAATGGCAGAGCGCGTTTGCTACCGGCAAACACCCCTGCCACCTGCGGCACCACATAGGCCACCAGAAACACAACGATGACAATGGCCACCACGGTGACGATGGCCGGGTAGAGCGATGCGGCGATGAGTTTGTTTTTCAGCGCTTCGCGGGTTTCCAGGTCGTCGGCCAGGCGCTCCAGCACCGTGCCGAGCTGGCCGCTTTGCTCGCCAGCGGCAATGACGGCGGTGTAGATGTTGGCAAATTCTTTGGGATGCCGCGCCAGCGCCTGCGCAAACGGGGAGCCCCCGTTGACTTCAGAGCGCAGGTCGGCCATGAGGTTGCGCTGTTTGTCGTCTTCGGCCTCTTCGGTGAGCGCGGCCAGGGCCCGTTCCAGCGGCAAGCCCGCAGCCACCAGCCCAGCCAGCTGCCGTGTCCACACCGCCAGCGTGGTGGCGTTGAACACGCCGCCGCCCCACAGCGTGATGTTGAGCCCCTGGGCTTTTTGCTCACCGCCTGCCAAGGTGGCTGGCTCCACCACCATCGGCACCAGCGCACGCGCACGCAACAGGCTGCGCGCGGCCTTGGCCGTGTCAGCGTCGATCAAACCTTTTTGGGTGGTGCCCTGGGCGTCCAAGGCTTCGAAGGTGTAGGCGGGCATGTTAGCGGTCGCAGCGCAGGGCCGCCCCAAGCAAGACCAACCCCCTCGGGGGGCAGCGAAGTACACGAAGTGACGAGCGTGGGGGCATAAGGCTGCAGCGCAGGGCCGCCCCAAGCAAGACCAACCCCCTCGGGGGGCAGCGAAGTACACGAAGTGACGAGCGTGGGGGCATCATGTCTAGTCCCGCGTCACGCTCATAACCTCTTCGAGCGAGGTGATGCCCGCGTCGATCAGGTGCTGGCCGTCTTCGCGCATGGAGCGCAGGCCGCCGGCCTGGGCTGCTGCAAAAATTTGGCCCTCAGGAGCGCGGTTGTGGATGAGCGGGCGGATCTCATCGTCCACCACCAGCAGCTCGTAAATGCCGGTGCGGCCTTTGTAGCCGGTGTGTCCGCAGTGGGTGCAGCCAACAGGGTGCCAGCGGCCATGCTCGTCTTGGCGGCGGCATTCGGTGCACAGCTTGCGCACCAGGCGTTGCGCCATCACGCCCAGCAGCGAGCTGGAGAGCAAAAACGGCTCAATGCCCATGTCGGCCAGGCGGGTGACGGCGCTGGCGGCGTCGTTGGTGTGCAGCGTGGCCAGCACCAGGTGGCCGGTGAGCGATGCCTGGATGGCGATTTGCGCGGTTTCGAAGTCGCGGATTTCACCAATCATGATCACGTCCGGGTCTTGCCGCAGGATGGCGCGCAGGGCTTTGGCAAACGTGAGGTCGATTTTGGCGTTGACTTGGGTTTGGCCCACGCCGCCCAGCTCGTATTCAATCGGGTCTTCCACCGTCATGATGTTTTGCGCACTCGCGTCCAGGCGCTGCAAGGCGGCGTAAAGCGTGGTGGTTTTGCCCGAGCCGGTGGGGCCAGTCACCAAAATAATGCCGTGCGGCTGGGTGATGAGGTGGCTAAAACGCGCCAACACATCGCCTTGCATACCCACGGCTTCCAGGCTGAGCTTGCTTTCGCTTTTGTCCAGCAGGCGCAGCACGGCGCGCTCACCGTGGGCGCTGGGCAAGGTGGACACGCGCACATCCACCGCGCGGGTGCCGATGCGCAGCGAAATGCGGCCGTCTTGCGGCAGGCGCTTTTCAGAAATGTCCAGCTCGGCCATGATTTTCAGGCGGCTGATGAGCGCGGCATGCAGTGCGCGGTTGGGCTGCACCACCTCGCGCAGCGTGCCGTCCACCCGAAAGCGCACGCTGGAATGGCGCTCGTAGGGCTCAATGTGGATGTCGCTGGCGCCGTCGCGTGCAGCCTGCGTCAGCAGCGCGTTGAGCATGCGGATGATGGGCGCGTCGTCGGCGGCTTCCAGCAAGTCTTCAATCGCGGGCAGGTCTTGCATCATGCGGCTCAGGTCCACATCGCTTTGCACCTCGCTGACCACCGCAGCCGCGCTGGATTCGCCCTGGGCGTAAGCGGCGCTGATGCGCTGTTTCAGGCTCTCGCCGCTTTCCCACTGGATGTCGCGCACCGGGTGGCGGCGCAAGATTTCTGACAGGGCCGAGAGTCGGCGGGTTTGCGCGGCGGCGTCGGCGGCGGGCGTGTGGCTGCCCAGCAGGGTGAGAGCTTGGCCGTCGTCTTCCACCAGCCAGTGGTGTTCGCGCGCAAAGGCGTAGGGCAGGGGGTATTTCACGGCCAGGGCCTTACTGCTGGGGCGTTGCCGCCGGGGCTGGCGCCTGCTGCATGGCTGAGCCGGGCAGCAGCGTGGCGGGAGCACGTTCTGGTGGCAAGACCGGTGCTTCGTTGATACCCAGCACGGTGCTGGCCTTGGGTTGTGCGTCTTTTTGCAGGGCGCGCATCAACTCGTAGCGATCCAGGGTGAGGTTGCTGGTTTCGCGGGCGTCGCGCAGCACCACGGGGCGCAAAAATACCATCAGGTTGGTTTTCTTGCGCGACCGTTTTTCGCTTTTGAACAGGTTGCCAAACAGCGGTACATCGGCCAGGCCGGGCACCTTGTCTTCGGTGCCTTGGTAATCGTCCTGCAACAGGCCGCCGAGCACCACAATGGCGCCGTCGTCCACCAGCACGGTGGATTCGATGGTGCGCTTGTTGGTGATCAGACCCGTGGCCGAGTTGATCGACGAGGCTTGCACGCTGCTGACCTCCTGGAAGATGGTCATTTTGATGGTGCCGTTTTCACTGATCTGCGGTTTCACCCGCAGTGTCAGGCCCACGTCTTTTCGCTCGATGGTCTGAAACGGGTTGACCGAGCCATTGTTGTTGTTGCTGCCGGTGTTGGTGAACTGGCCGGTCACAAACGGCACGTTTTGGCCAATCACAATCTTGGCTTCTTCGTTGTCCAGCGTCAGCAGGTTGGGGGTGGACAAAATGTTGCCTTCGCCGTTTTGCTGGAGAAAGCGGGCCAGAAAACCCAGCACATAGACACCGTTGGTGCGGTTGACGGCGCCCAAGTTCAGGCCTGGGCCTGGCACGACGGTGCCTGGTTGTCCTGCTGCGAGATTGAGAATGTTGCTGCCAGCGGCTCCAAAGTTGGTGCCCAGCAGGCCAATCAGACCATCGCCCGCCTTGCCAATCGGGCCTTGCCATTGAATGCCAAACTCGGCGGCCTTGTCGGCGTTGACTTCTGCAATCAGGCTCTCCACGTACACCTGTGCGCGTCGGGTATCCAGCAGGTCGATCACGGCGCGCAACTGGCGGTATTGCGGCTCGGGTGCGGTGATGATGAGCGCGTTGGTGGCTGGGTCGGCCTGTATTTGACCGCCGGTGGACGGGGCTGCGCTGGCCGCCACCGGTGAGGTAGCTGGGCTGCCTGTGTTGGCCGGGCGTGTTGCGCTGGCTGAAGACCCGCCCCCAGCGCCGCCAGATTCACCGGCCATGGCTGCGCGCAACGTAGCGGCCAGTGACACGGCGTCGGCGTTTTTGAGGTACACCACGTGGATGTTGCCGCTCATGCTTTTGGAGCTTGGCTGGTCCAGCCTTGTCACCAGCGATCGCACCAGCGCCAGCCTCGCCGGGTTGGCCGCGCGCAAAACCAGGCTGTTGCTGCGCGGCTCGGCCACCAGCGTGGTTTTGTACGATGCATCGGCCTGTCCAGCGCCAGCGCCTCCCGCACCGGAATCAATCAACCGGTTCACCAAAGCCACCATGTCCACCGCCACAGCGTGTTGCAGTGGGATGATTTCCACATCGGTGGCACCGGCCACGTCCAGCGCCGCAATGATGCGGCCCATGCGCTGCAGGTTGTCGGCGTAGTCGGTGATGACCAGCGAGTTGTTGCCAGGATTCACGTTGATGGTGTTGTTCGGCCCGATCAGCGGGCGCAGCACCGGCACCAGGTTGTTGGCGGCTTCGTGGTTGAGCCGGAAGATTTGCGTGACGATCTGGTTCGAGGTGGGCAGCGAGGCCACAGCACCGGCGTTGACCACCGTGCCCTGCAGCTTGGCATCGGACTCGGGCACGATTTTGTAGAGCCCGCCGGTGTCCACCAGCGAAAAACCTTGCAAGCGCAGCACGGCCGCAAATTGGTTGAGCGCAGCAGTCGGTGTGACGGCCCGCTCGGTGGCTAGGTTGATGGTACCTTTGACCCGGGGATCTACAACCACGTTGCGCCCGGTGATGGTCGCCATGGTGCGGGCCACAGCTTCAATTTCAGCGCCTACAAAGTTGAGCACCACCGGCTCGCTGGCACGGTTTTGCGCCTGCACGCTGGCAGGTGCAAAACCCAGGCCCAGCGCCAAGCAGGCACCCAGGGCCACGGCGGTCCAAGTGGCGCCGTGTGGGGCGCAGCGGCCCGATGCTGGGCGCATCGCGCCGCCAAAAATGCCGTTTTTGTTCATTTTTTGATCCTATCGGGAGCGCTGTTGTGCCCGTCGCGCTGGGCCGCAACATGGGCTTGAACCTGTCCGTGCAGGGGGTCTGTTGGGGTTCGGAGCACGCGCACGGTCATGTTGTCAGAGTTCTGTGGGTTGGGGGTGGTCGGGTCAGCCAATGTTGAAAACCGAACGCGGCCCCTGGCGCCGGCCCATGATGTTGAGCAGGTTCGTCAGGGCTTCTTCGCGGCCGGCGGCGGCCTCGGCCTCACCTTGAAAGCGCAGGCGCCCACCCACCCACTGGCCACTGCCTTGCAGCAGCAGGTCGCCGCGCAAGGTGCTCAGGTTCAGCGTGGCGGTGTGACCATCGGCGGCGGCCTTCAGTTCAAAACGGTAGCTGCCCAGTGGGCGCAGGCGCGACAGGCGTGAGGCCGTGTCTTGCGCATCGATCACCAACCCACCTTGCAGGTTGGCGCGGCCTTGGTCCCAGCGCAGCGTGAGGCCTTCGGTTTGCAGGGTCAGTTGGCTTTCCAGGTGCAGGGTGTTCCATGGGGTGCCCAAGCCAACCAGCAGGTCTGCGGGCCACTGGCTCCTGGACGCGGCCACGCGCAATTCGGCGCCACCCCAACGGGGCAGCAACAAGAGGTCGATGGGTTGTGGCGTGCAGCAGAGGGCCGTGATCTGCAAACCCACTGCGGGCTTGCCCGAGGCCAACTGAGGGCGCAGCCGCCAGCGCACGCCTTGTGGCAGGGCCGACGCGCTTCGGCTGCCTGCGCCACCGGTCAGCAGCAGGTCGGCCTGGCCTTGCCACACGGTGCCGCTGGCGTTGACCAGTTGCAACTGGCCACCGGTGGCGCTGTTGAGCGCCTGGGCCAGCCAGCGCGCGGGCGTGAACAGCAGCAGGGCCAGGGCCAGCCCGGTCAGTGCGCCGAGCCAGCTGGCGCGTTGGGGTCCGTTGCTGGCCATGCTGTCAGTTCCCACCCAAACCAGGGCCGCCCAGCACCAGCGTGCCGCTCCAGGCGGCGGGCTCGGAGGCCCGGCTGAGTTGGGCTTCCAACGGCATCAGCCGGGCGTTCACACGCACCTGCGACAGCCATTGCGCCAGCGCATCGGGCGGGGTGTTTTTCAGCGTCAGGGTGGCGCGGTCACCCAGCACCGAGAGCTGGGCTGTGCCGGCCAAATCTGTGGTGGCTTGCTCCAGCGCGCGCAGCGCGTCGTCGCGTCCGAGTGGCTTGGCGGCGTTTTGCGCACGCAGGCTCTCGGCGCTGCTGGCCATGCTGCGCATCTGGCTGAGCTGCGCGTCCAGGCGGGCGTGGCGTTCGGGCGCTTGGCGCAGGGTTTGCAGCGCCGGTGCCACGGCCAGCCACCACAGCAGGCCCAGGCCCACCACCCAGGCTGCCAGGGTGACGGCGCGTTGCTCGCGCGGTGCCAAACGGGCGAAAGTGGCTTGCAGCGGGGCGATCCAGCGGGCAATGGGGGCGATGTTGGGGGTTTTTGCCATGGTTCAGCGCTCGGTGGGTTGCAGCGTCAGTTCCTTGCCGTCGAAGCGGGCTCGCCAGCCGTTTTGCTCCAGACGTTGCTGCAAGGCGCGCACCTGGTCTTCGCTGGCGCGCCAGCCGCTGAAACGTCCTTCACCCAGGGTATAGCCCAGGGTGGTGGGCACGGGCAGATCGCCCGGGGCAGCTTGAGACAGCGCGCCGAGCATGGTTTCTAGGTCGCCAGTGGACAGGGTGCCGCTGGCTTGCTGCAAGCGGGTGAGTTCGCGGCGCATTTGCAGCGGCGCGTCCAACACCAGCGACACCTGCGGAAAACCTTGTTGCAGCGCTTGGCGCATGGCCTGTTGTTTGGCGTCGATGCTGCTGCGTTCGGACCAGGCCGCCCCATTCAGGCCCACCAGTTGCACCGCCACCAGCGCGGCCAGACCCCAGCGGGCAGGCCGCCAGGCGGGTGCGCTGCGCAAGCGGCGCAGTTGTTGTTTGAAGCGCTGGCCACGGCGCGCACCCGAAGACAGGCTCAGGTCGAACTGGGCCAGATTCCAGTCGGTCTGGGCGCACTGGAGCAGCCACTGCGGGCGGGACACCAGTTCAAAGCGCTGGTCCAGCGCGCGTTCAGCCAACGAGGCCACCGCCGGGTCGGCGAGCCAGCGCGTGGCCTCGTTGGGTGTGTTGGCGCTGGGCGGCGGCAGGGCGCCCATAGCCGTTTCGCCCAGGCTGTTGGGGCCACTCTCGCGCAAGGGGGTGCAGCTCACGCCCAAGGGGTTGGCACTGGCCAACCAGGCTTGGCCGCCCTCGTCGTGCGCCCAGTGCAGGCTGGGTAGGGTGGGGTTGTCGGGCGTGGTGTGCGCCGTTGCGGGCAGTGGCCACACCGCCGGTGCGATGCGCGACACCGGGCGGCCCGCCGCTTCCAGGGCCTGCAGCCAGCTTTGCAGCCAAGCTTTGTGGCAGGCGGCCACCCACACCGTTTGCCCAGACCGACCGCCGGGCTCCAATGCGAAGTGCAACTCGGTGGTGTCGCTGAGCACGCGGTCTTCCAGCAAGCCGTCGAGCACCGCCCGCAGCTTGGCGCTGGCCACCTTGGGCAGCGCCAAGCTGTGCCAAGACACCGAGCGTGGCGGAAGCACCAGCACCACGTCGTCGTCGCGCGGCAGCAACGAAGCTGCGCAGTGCCCATGGTCCAGCACCTGCTGGCCGTCGGAGGACGTTGCCCAGTCGAGCAGGGCCGTGGGCCCGCTGGCGGGCACGACGGAGAAGTCGGGTGGGGTAAGGATCAGCACAGCGTGGGGCGTCGTTGGATGGGAAAACGGTTGGGTGCCATTCTAAGGAGCAAGCAAGGCGGTTCTTGGAGGTGGTGCAGCGGGGGCGCTTTTCAACGTCCAGCAATGCGTTCGCGCCAAACCACCCGCACGTCCAGGTTGTTGCGCACCACCAGCGAGCGTTCTTCAATCACCGCGTCGTCCAGCCGCAGTCGACCACGCACTTCAAAGAAGCGGCTGCGCGTGCTGTGCTGGTTTTCTGAGAGCTGACCTGCCAGCGCGGGCAGCAAGCGGCTGGCATCGGCCAGGGTTTTGAAGGGGTTGCGCTCGCGCTCGGTCACCAAACTTTGGGCTTGCGCCATGTCCAGCCGTGGCATGCTGGCGACC